>NZ_JBTGGE020000034.1:0-19459 GCF_054331515.2 Streptococcus sp. 10F2
CTATCCCTTCCTCTCCCCGCTACCTCACGATAGTCAGGCTTGGGAGTCGCTATTGGGTTCACCGGTAGCAGGTGCCCACAGAGGACTTGCACCTCAGATGTACGACATGCCCGTCGTACTTAAAAAAGACTAGAAGCATCGCTCCTAGTCTTTATGGACAGCTGAAAGGCTACACCTCTCATTAGTAATCGTCCTCGTTTTTAATCTCACTTATTTATCTGCTGTAAGAGCAGCCATTGTGATGTAGTTATATGGCTTGTTGAAGTGAGGAAGGAAGAAGATATCAGTCAAAGCCAACTTATCAATAGTTACATGCTCTTGGATAGCCAAAGAGAACATGTGAATTCCCATAGACATATCTTCTTTAGAAGCCATTTGAGCTCCAAGAATTTGACGAGTTGTACGATCATAGACAATCTTGATAGCTACTTCATGATTGTCATGTTTGATGAATTCAGGTTTTTGAAGATCGTTGAAACCTGTTTCAACAGCATCAAATCCCGCTGCTTTCGCTTTTTCAAGGGTTAGACCAGTTGAAACCATTTTAAGGTCGTAGATAGAAATCCCGTTTGAACCTTGAACACCAATTCCTTCCAATTCATGACCTGTCGCATTAAAGGCACCTACGATACCTGAACGAACCGCATTTGACGCAAGTGCGATGTAGCTTGGTTTACCAAGAGAATTGTCATAGATTGTAGCACAGTCCCCAATTGCGTATACTCCAGGAATGCTCGTTTCTTGTTTCTTATCAACAAGGAAAGCTCCATTCTTAAACAATTCAATTTTACCAGCCCCAAGTTCTGTATTCGGACGGAAACCAACTGCCAAGATAACCATGTCAACATCAAATGTTTCTTTATCAGTGACAATTCGTTCTACCTTACCGTCACCCTCAACGGCTTGAACTTTTTGACCATAAGCCAAACGAATTCCATGATCTTCCAAATTCTTGTTCATCATATCTGAAAGTTCACGGTCATAATAACCATTGAGAGAAGTTTCAGCAATGTCAATCAAGACCACTTCTTTACCAACACGCTCAAAGGCTTCTGCCAACTCAACACCAATATAACCTGCACCTACAACAGCAACACGTTTGATGTCTTTATTTTCCAAGCGTTCAATAACTTCTGCAGAGTTTTGGTAAAGTTTTACAAATTGAAGATTTTCAAGAGTCGCTTTAAATTCGCGTGTTCCCTCTACCAACTCAACTCCTTTAATCGGTGGAATAATTGGTTGAGAACCAGTCGCAAAGATTAATTTTTCATAGGATTCTACATGCTCTTTGCCATCTACAAGTGCAGTTACTTCTTTTTTGTCATAATCAACTGAGAGAACTGGAGATTCCATGTAGATTCGAGCTCCCTTAGCTTCAAGGGTTTCCTTATTTGAATAGAAAAGTCCCTCTGGACCATCAATTTGTTGACCAATCCAAAGAGCCATTCCACATCCGAGGAATGAGATATTAGAGTTTTGGTCAAATACAACAACTTCGTTTTCATCACCAAAGTTGTCTAACATTGTGTTAATACAAGCTGTACCAGCGTGGTTAGCACCAATTACAACAATTTTACTCATAGTTCGAGTCCTACCTTTAATTTTTTTCTACTTCAGTATAACACAATCTGACAGCGTTTTCAAATATTTCCTAATCAGTTTTTGAAAAAAACCATGAAAAATTTCAGAAATTATAGAGAGACTTGCTGAACAGAGCTCCGACCAGATCCACGTTTTTCTACGAGTATCTGTTTCGAAATCCCTTGTTTCATTACCTCTACGTGAGATATTAACCCGATCATACGACCGTCACGTCCTAGACTCTCCAACACATCTAATGTAACCAAAAGGGTTTCCTGATCGAGACTTCCAAAACCTTCATCGATAAAGAGAGCTTCTAATTCAATCCCTCCCTGACTTTCTTGAATCACATCAGATGTAGCTAAAGCTAGGGCCATACTCGCTAGAAAACTTTCGCCACCCGAAAGTGTCGAAACGGGTCTTAATTGTCCAACTTCTTGATCCAAGACATCTAAATCCAGACCAGCTAGACTTCGCCCAGAAGATTTCTGGTTTTTAAGTACAAATTGGTAGCGCCCTTGGGAAAAATCATGGTAATAACGGTCATTAGCAACCTCTACAATTTGATTAAAATAATGCTGTAGAACATAGGCTTTGATATCCAAGCGACTCTCAGTCTGACCACTAAGTACCTGAACTAATTGATCCAATTGGCTATACAGTAAATTGCTGGTAACCTGATCCTGGTTTAGCTCCTCCAATTGTTTCTCGATAGCTAGAGCATGATCGATTCGACTCTGAATCAGAGCCAGACTCTCTTTTTTTTGTGTGACTGCTGACTCTAACGTTGCAAGCAAGATTTCTCTTTCCTGAGGACTATCCATTTGAATAACTTTAGGTTCATTTGCCTTCAAACGACTGATCTCAAGTCTCACCCCTTGAAGCTGGGTTTCAAATTGTGTAAGTTGCTGGCGTAGTTCACCACGCTTGGGAATTTCTTGAAGAACCATCAAAAATTCAGGCATCTCTACTTCAGGCAAGACCTCAGTCCGTAATTGTTCTAAGGCCTTATTGTTCTTAGAGCTAGCTTCTTTGTAAAGATGGCTATTCTCAGCCTGTTGGTTAACTTTCGTTTTATAAGCTTGTCTCTGAGCTACGAGCCTGAGTTCTATGTGAGAAAGATTCTCCTTAGCTATTTGAAAGTTTTTCAACGTAGTTTTTTGTGTTTCCAGCTTCACTTCAAGTTCGCTAAGACTCTGATTCCCGAACTGCCTTTCGATATTTTTTAAGTCTTGTTCCCACTCCTGTATTTGATGATAAGCTTGCTCACTACTTAGTTCCAACTCTTGAAACTTCAAAGAATAGGTGTTTTGTAACGCTAGTAGGGCCTCTCTTCTTTCCCTCATCTCTTCTTCTTTTTGGACGTGAGTTTCCAGGCTTTCTTGATAGCTTTGAAGAGCCTGCTTCAGACCAGCTAACGTCGTGTGCTCTGGATTTAACTGAGACGTAAGACTATGTAGATGAGACTGATAAGTAGCTTCCTCTGCCTCTAATACAAGTTTCAATTCAGACACATGTTCTTCCAAATTAGCCTGAGACTGTTGTAGATTGGACAGCTCAAGTTTCTGTTCATAATAAGCAATTTCTAGCTGCACATACTTTTCTTCGCTTCTTGGAAGGCTAGGAATAGGGGGAGTACTAATCTTATTTTGACAGACTGGGCAATCATCGCCCGGATGAACTTGCGATCGTACCATATCCAAAGCCAAAGACCACCTTGTTTTCTGAAAATCTCGGAACTCTTGCTCTTGACTCGACTGGATTAAATCTGTAATCTGAGTTTGAATATTTTCCAACTGTAAACTCTGCGCTGCTAATTCTAGTTTTTGCGCTTCTATCTTCTGATTTTGTTGCTGAAGATGATGGTAGTCTGTCTGATATTCCATCAACTGAGACCAATTAGTAGATTTCTGCTTCAAGGCTTGCAACTGTCCGTCAATTTGAATCAGTTCTTCCTGATTCTTCTTCCGTAGTTGTCGATAGCGTTTCCGCTCTATTTGAAGGTTACTCAACTCAGTTTGCTTGCTCTCTAGCTGCTGAACTAATCGTTGACATTCAAGGAGTTTCTCATAGTGATATTCCAAGTCTGCTATTTTTTGGCGAAGCTCCTCTTCATCTTCCTGTCCAACCCGCTTTTCTTCTACGCTAAATTCTCTGATGACTGTATCTAAATCCTGTTTTTCTCGCTTGAGTTGCTTTTCAGTTGCTACCAAGGCTAGCTTTTGCTGGCTTAATTGTTCCTGCCGGTCAAGGAGAATTTGTCCTCCCTCCAGTTGATCCAACAGCTCCAACTCCTTCTTGTCCTCCTGATAGCTGGGATAAGAATCCAGTAACTCTAGCTGAAGTTTCTCTTGCTCCTTCAGATTCTGCTCCCAATCACGGCGTTGTTGCCAAGCCTGAAGCTCTGCAAATACTTCCTGAACCTGCTTCTCTAACATTTCTAGCTCTTGCTCTTCTCTATCTTTTTCTTTTGTAAAAGCTTGAAGAGCTTCTGCCATAGCTCCCTGGATTTGCCCTGATTCAAAAAACTCTTGTTCTTCTCCCACTACACTACGGGCAAGAACAATCATTTCTAGGTCTCTAGCTTCAATCTTCTGGCGATCTTGTTTCCGCTTTTCTTTTAAGTTTTCAACTAAAAAATGATAGGCATCAACATCAAAAAGAGTTTGGAGGATTTCCTCTTTCTCCTTGGAATTGGCGAGTAAAAAACGCTTAAAATTGTGCTGGGGGAGAAGTAAGATACGTTGGAACTGGTCTTTATTCAAGTGCAACAGCTCCTCAATCGCTTGGGTCACTTCCGCAACCTTGCTATAACTAGGACCTACCAAGTACCCATCTTGAATCTCAGAAAAAAGATGCTGGTCTCGAAAAAGACTAGAAAAGGGACGGTCTGGATCCCAGGTCACTCGTTTAGGAGTCCAAGACCTCTCCACTCGGTATACCTTACCTCTATGACTAAATTCCAATAAAATACTAGATGGTTCTTTTGAAGTAAAGGCTGCAAATTCACTTCGTAAATCGATAAATCGCTTGTCTCCAACCTTGAATTGAGCATTGTTGTAATAAAGTGCAGTTACCAATAAATCAAAAATGGTTGTTTTTCCAGAGCCGGTTTCTCCTGAGATGAGAAAAAGGCTATCCGCATAATCCCGAAAATCCAGATCTAAGTATGCGTGGGGGCCAATATTTCTAGCTTGTAGGCGAATTGGTTTCATGTTTCCTCCTTGATTTCTAGAAGGCTCGTCTCAATCCAGGTTGCTTGCTGCTCGCTTAGTTCATGTCCCGCCTGCTCCCGGAAAAATTGATGGATTAATTCGAGCGGAGATTCTAGACGCTCTTGAATCCAGACTCGTTTTTGTCTATTTGTGACATCCTCTGCAATCCGGATATCCAAAATGTCCGGGTAATAAGCAGATAATGAATCCTTTAAATGACGAATCCCTTGAGGCTTGGCCGTTAAATGAATACTATAATAAGCTGGACCTTCAGCCTGAATTTGAGCTACAAAATCTTTCGCAGTAATATCCTCATAACTTCCGCTAATCAAACGGATATCCTTAGAAGATTGAATGGGTTGAAATTGAACTGCTAATAGTTCTTGTTGCCAATCTAAGATTAGAATACCTTTCTCCTGCCAATGTTCATCGACCGCAAATTTCAGCAAGGAACCGGAGTAACGAATCTGTTCACTTGGACTAGATAGGTGGGAGTGCAGGTGCCCTAGAGCAACATAGCTAAAACTAGAAAAGAGGCGGGTTGGTAAGTGATTGAGACCTCCGATTTCTGACTTCCCTTCACTAATCAGTTGATAGTCCTCGTTTCCTTTACCAGCTACATAAAAATGGCTGATGAGAATCGGTTTTTTATCCGGCTTGATAAGGGCTTCCATGTCCTTAACAAGCCGTTCCATAGCCTGACTGATCGTCTCCATTTGAGCTTTATTCTCCTCAGAAATCCCATAAAAACGGCGGGCATCACTAGGGTGAAAAAAAGGTAGGAGAAAGATTTGAAACTCCCCGAAATCGATTGGTTCCAAAGCTTGTTCAATTTGAGTAGCCAAATAAAGTTGCCCTTGTTGCATCCAGCGGGTACCAAATTGGAGACGATTGGCACCGTCATGGTTACCTGAAACAATAAAAAGAGGGAGTCCCAATTCCACATTCAACTCATAAAGCATCTGATCCAAGGCCTTGGTTGCAGAAATAGGGGGCGTTGACACATCAAAAAGGTCACCAGCTAAAAAAATGGCATCCACTTGTTCCCTTTGAGCCACATCTTTAAGCTCCTGAAAGACGGACCACTGCTCTTCCAGTAAGGAATATCCATGGAGTTTGCGACCAATATGCCAATCCGCTGTGTGTAAAAATTTCATTCATACTCCTTCCCGTTTCATCATTCTTTAAGCATAACAAAAAAAGTTATGGCAAACAAATGTCTACCATAACTTTTGAAATTATTCAGTTTCCATTTCGAAAACATCTGCCTTTTGCTTATCAGGAAGCACTAGAGCTAGTAACAAGCCAGCAAGAGCTGGTGTTGTCCAAGCCATAGATGCTGCCGCAAATGGGAGACTTTGAACTAATGTAGTCAATGCTGTAAGACCAAAGCTAGATCCTAGAACTTCTGCTAATGATACCAAGGTTACCAAACCAACGGTCACCTGCATACCTCGTTTTGAAAGAGGCACAAACTTATTGACAATCACAATCAACACAAGAACGATTGTAATTGGATAAAGAATCATCAATACAGGAACTGAGAAGGTAATGATTGTATTCAAACCAAGGTTTGCAATGGCAAAACCAATCAAGGTAAAGGCAGTCGCAAAAGTCTTGTAAGAGTATTGTGGGAAACGTGAATTGAAGAATTCACCAGTCGCCACAATCAAACCAGCTGTGGTTGTAAAGCAGGTCATTGTAATCATGAAGGCCAAGAAGAGCTGACCGACAGAACCAAAGACTTGTTTTGTTGCTTCTGTTAGGACATAAACTCCTTTGTTCACATCCGCATTTGCAACGACATCTGCAGGAACTGGGAAAGAATTTCCCAACATTGCAAGACCAATATAAAGACCACTGAAAGCGAGCGCTACTACCAAACCAACAATCCAGATAGTAGTGATGTACTCTTTTTTACTTGTGAAACCTAACTGTTTCAAGGTTTGTACGGCAATCACACTAAAGGCTACAGAAGCCAAGGCATCTAAGGTATTGTAACCTTCAAGGAAACCTGTTCCAAATGCTGCAGTTGCATAGCCATCAATAGCTGCTTGAGGCGCTTGACTAAAGCTAGCAAGACCAAGGATAATCAAGAGTACAATGGATAGGGCAAAAATAGGTGTTAAAATTCGACCAACTGAGTCTAAGATTTTAGAAGGATTCAAAGCAATAAGGTAAGCAGCTCCAAAATACAAAACAGTGAACATAAAGAGAGCTAAACTTGAATTGAATCCATTTAAAAGAGGCTCAATCCCAACACTAAAAGCTGTTGTCGCAGTCCGAGGAATCGCAAAGAAAGGACCAATCGCCAAGTATAGAGCTACTAAATAAATAGTTGCAAATACTGGTGAAACTTTTTTGGAAATTTCATAAACGTATCCTTTGGGATTAAGCGTTCCAATAATCAATGTTAGAACCGCTAAACCTACTCCCGAGACGACAAAACCGAAAATTGCGGGCCAGAAATTTTGTCCAGACAAGACTCCAAGGGCTGGCGGGAAAATCAAGTTACCAGCTCCAAAGAAGATACCAAACAAAAGTAGCCCCGTTAAGGCACCTTTTTTTACCATAAACATCTCCTTTTTCTAAATATGACCTTTATTATATAGGACTTTTAGAGATTTGACAATAGTTTTCAGAAAATTTTAATAGTTTTTATTAATCATTTCGATCATTTTGATTATCCTGTAAAAATTTTAGAATAGGATAGGTGATTGTTGGAAAATAATCACCAGAAAAATCATGGCCTGCACCATCAATAATCTGAACTTGGCCATTTTGTAAATAAGGCCTAGCCTTTTCACTGTAGGAAAAAGGAACAATTTCATCTTGATTTCCATGCAGAATTAAAACAGGACCGGGATATTTGGATAATTCTGTATAGATATGAATAGGCCAGACATCCAATAAATAATTGGGACTGATTTCCATATCAAACTGATCAAAAATTTTGCTCTCTTCGGGAATCTGTTCCAAAGAATCATAGACTTGATGGGGAAGTTCACTAATGACAAAGGCAGGATACATAAGCAGTAAACTTTGAACACTTTCAGGCTCCTGACTAGCTACCAAACTAGCAACAAGCCCCCCCTGACTAATTCCTAAAAGATTCGTCTGTTCAGGTTCGATTTCCGTCCACTCCTGACTGACTTTCAAAACAGATTTCAAATCTTCTACTTGACTAGTAACGGTCAATTCTTTGGCATTACTACTACTTTGGCTTTTAGGTCCTCCATGCACAAAATCAAAGGTATAAACTGCATAACCTCGTGAAGCTAATAACTCTGCATAGACTCTGCCTTGACGGTAAGAACCATTAAAACCATGAGCAAAAATGACCAGAGGAACCTTATTTTTACTATTGGGGATGTAGATCTGCCCATTTAATTTTCGAACGCCATCTTGAATATCTCTGTCTTCAACACGGTATTGGGTTTGGGGCAAGGTAATCGGGACGGTTCCCTCCCTCGTAGTCTCAATTTCAGGATCCTGAGTTGTCCCAGCCCAAATGAGGCTGAACCCAATGACCATTAGGCTTAGCAGTAAGCCTATTTTTTTCATGTTCAACCTCCTTTTTTATTTCACCCTAAAGCAACATCTAAAATCATCATTAAAACAAAACCAATCATAAGTCCAAGGGTTGCTTGATCTGTATGCCCATTCGTTTGAGAATCCGGAATCAACTCTTCAACAACTACAAATATCATCGCACCTGCTGCAAAAGAAAGAGCATAGGGAAGAAGGGAGGTCATGGCTAAAACAGCTAAAGCTCCCAAAAGAGCTCCGAGTGGTTCGACGATAGCAGAATTGGCTCCCCAAGCAAAGGCTGACCAACGGGAACGCCCTTCTGTTCGAATCGGTACCGCGAGAGCAGCACCTTCAGGAATGTTCTGTAAACCAATCCCTAAAGCCAAACCAATGGCTGAGATTAAGGCTGCTGTATTGCCACCTTGAATGGCCCCAAAAGCAACTCCAACGGCTAATCCTTCGGGAAAATTATGGATGGTAATGGCTGAAAAAAGTAGAGCTGTCCGAGATAAGCGTTTCTTAGGCTGCAAACCTTCCACTTCTTTTTGGCTCAGATGAATATGAGGAATCACCATATCCATCAATCGAAGAAAGAAACCGCCAGCTAAAAATCCAATGGCTACCGGTAACCAGCTCCATTTGCCATAAGTAGGCTCTGCAAATTCCAAGGCTGGTGATAAAAGAGACCAAAAGGAAGCGGCAATCATAACACCAGCCGCGAATCCCATAGTGGTATCTAAGGCTTTACGATTGACATCTTTAAAAAAGAAAACAACTGCCGCCCCCAAGGCCGTACAAAACCAGGTAAAGAGACCAGCTCCAAAAGCCAACCAAATTACAGACTGTTGTGCTAACCATTCCATAATCTACCCCCTAGAGATGGTAAAAAGGATTGGTTGAAATCCGACTTCCAAGAATATCCAGCTCCCAGCCTTCTTCTTGCTTCCATTTTTCTAAAAGCATAGTTAGACCTTGGATAAAGACAACTTCAATATAATGACCTGGATCAATGGCTCGCAATCCTTGAGAGAGGAAGTCTTGGGCGGTATGATAGTAAATATCTCCCGTAATGAGGACATCTGCTCCCTTAGCAATCGCATCTTGAGCAAAAGATTGACCACTTCCCCCGCAAATTGCAACACGTTTGACTGGTTGATCTATGTAACCTGGATATTCTACCAAACGCACACTATCCAAATGGAAAATTTCTTTGACCTTAAGAGCTAGATCTTGAAACTCCATGGCTTCAATCTCCCCTATACGACCAATCCCTTGACCTGGAGCTGTTTCATGAAGAGGCTCTTGATTCTCAATTCCTAGCAAATCACAGAACCAATCATTCAATCCACCTTCTACAACATCAATATTTGTGTGAGAGACATAGACTGCAATATCTGCTTTAATTAAGTCCACATAAATACCATTCATACCTTGATCATAGACCAAGTTTTGAATTGGACGAAAAATTGGTGCGTGTTTGACAATCAGCAAGTCTACTTGGTTGGCAATCGCTTCTTCAACTGTTTGTTCCCGAATATCCAAGGTTACCATCACTCGCTTCACGTCCTTGTCTAAAGAACCAATCTGCAATCCAACCTGATCGCCCTCAAGTGACAATTCTGGCGGACAAAAAGCCTCATAGCGTTTAATAATATCTCTAACTTTCATCTAATACCTCTTTTATAGTGGATAATTTTTGAGTTAATTCCATTCTTTCTTCTAGATGCTCCTCTGGAATCTTTAGAAGAATCTCTTCAATTTTGCCAGCTTCCTTTAACCATTTTTTACGAAAGACTTCCGGCTTACTCTTTAAAAGATAAGGACCAAAGGTTTGCTCGACCCAACTTAATGTCATCTTCCCTGGCTTAGCAACGATAATTTCATAGATTTTCCCAGCTTCTTCCAAAATCTCTTCTGCGATAATTTGATAAGCATGTTTTTCTAACCAGATTCGTAACTCATTTTCTCGGTTATTGGGTTGAAGAATAAGGGTCTGAATTCCCTGCAACTTGACTTGGCCTTGATCCAAAATAGTTGAAATCAGTCTCCCTCCCATTCCGGCAATGACAATCTCCTCAATCCCATCTTCAACTGTCATTGCATCTAAGCCTGACGCTAACCTAACCTGAATCTGCTGGGTAAGTCCTTCTTTTTGCACATTTTGACAAGCTGATTGAAAAGGACCTTCCACGACTTCCCCTGCAATGGCTCCGGAAATGACTCCCCTTTTAACCAAAGCAATGGGGAGATAGGCATGGTCACTCCCTACATCTAACATTTTTACTCCAGGGCTAACAAAACTAGACACTATGTCTAAACGTTTCGATAAGGACATTTATTCCTCCAAATTTTTATAATAATAGCAGAGAGACTGAACGGGACAAGTCTCACACTTAGGTTTTCTGGCAGTACAATGATACCGACCAAAAAAAATCAAACGATGATGGGTCGCAATCCAATCTTTCTTAGGGATTTTGGCCATGAGATCTTGTTCAATCTGCTCAACACTAGCATCTTGTGCAGAAATATTCAGACGTTTCGCGATACGGCTAACATGTGTATCTACGGCAATAGCTGGAATTTGATAAATTTCCCCTAAAACGACATTGGCCGTTTTACGTCCCACACCTGGCAGGGACTCCAATTCTTTATGAGTCTTGGGTACTTGACCATCAAACCGCTCTAGAATTTCCTGAGCTGTGCGAATAATATTTTTAGCTTTTGATTTATATAGTCCAATATGGCGAATCGTTTCTTCCACCTCAGGTAGAGAGGCTTTAGCTAAGTCTTCAATTTCTGGGTACTTGGCCCACAAACCAGGTGTAACTTTATTAACAGATTTATCCGTTGCTTGTGCAGATAAAATCACTGCAACCAGTAGTTGAAAAGGCGTTTCATAGTTCAATTCACCACGAGCATCCGGAAACATCTCTGCTATAATATCCAAGATCCGTTTTAATCTAACACGTCCAATCAATCGTCCACCCTCCATAAATTGACATTGTTTTTAAACTCATCACTGGCTTTAATTTGTCGCGTTTTTTTCAAGTTCCATTCATCACGACGACGTTGAATTTGTTCCTTAGTCCGAACTCCTTCTCGAACCCAACTTCTAACAATGGCTTGCCAATAACGCCAATTGGTTTTTCCATTTAAGAGTGATTCGCGAACAGCTTCTTGAATCAGAACAATAGGAACTTCCCGGGACATTTTTTGTAAATCTTCGATTTCAATCGAACTTAACATCCGACCATAATTTTCTTCGAAGAATTGCAACAAATCTTGGAACTCTTTTTGATTGGCTATCTCTTTGTTTTCCGTTTCCCCATCCTCGATTAGCATATCTAATCTTTGAAATAAAGGACTGGCATCAATATAGAAACCAACTTTCCCATCTTCTTTGCTAGTATCCTTGTATTGAACAGAACCACTTGAAATAAGACTATTAAGAACTCTATTAATCGTATCCAATTCCATCCCAGTTCGCTTACTAAGAACATCAATAGAGATACTAGCATTCTTCGTTGAATTTTCTAAATAGACCATTTGCCAAATTAGAAATTCCTCAGACGATGAAAACAATTGATGTATATTTTCAAATAAAAAAGCTGGTAAGACCATTTGCCCAGTTTGGTACTGTTGGTAAAATCCCATAATTCTCCTTTTTCATACTTGTATCTTGTACTCCCTAACATGTCAAACAATCTCAGGGTAAGCAAGAACTACTTTTGAATATCCTGAGCTACAAGGTCCTAACGATTGAGGGAAATAAACCTAACGTTCTAGCTCCCACCATTAGTAAATGGTCACACTTTGATTCAACAACAGAGGCTTACGAAACAAACAAGACTTGGTCGAATTTCGTAAAACTCCGCATATTCTTACATTCAAAAACGTAACGAATGACGTCCTGATAAAACCATCCAACCATAATCGTAGCAAGTTTGATACAAATCTCTCCCATATTATCAAAGACGGGAAGGGAGAGTGACATTGTTCTTTAGCAGACAAGTCTTGGAACGAGCATTTTTCCTATTCCCTATTATACTCTATTTCTTCTTGAACAAAAAATCTTCTTGAAGAAAACTTCAAGAAGATTCGGATTAGTAATGCATAAGAACTTTATAGTCGTAATCGCCAATAGCCTCGCGACCCTTCAAGTCATCTAACTCAATTAGGAAAGCACAACCTGCAACAATGCCCCCTAAACGCTCAATCATTTCGATGGTCGCTTTAACAGTTCCACCAGTCGCCAATAAATCATCCACAATGAGGACACGTTGACCAGGCTTAATGGAATCTGCGTGCATCGTTAAGGTGTCAAGTCCATATTCTTTTTCATAGTCTGCAGAAATCACTTCACGTGGAAGCTTGCCGGGCTTCCGTACAGGAGCAAAACCAATACCAAGTTCATAGGCAACCGGACAACCCACGATAAATCCACGTGCTTCAGGACCTACAATCATATCAATCTTCTTATCAGTCGCGTATTGAACAATTTCCCGAACTGCATAAGAATAGGCATTCCCATTAGCCATCAAAGGACTGATATCACGGAAGGTTACCCCTTCTTGCGGATAATTTTCAATTGTAGCAATATAATCTTTTAAGTTCATAATAGACTTTCTATCAAAATGTTTTTACAATCCATTCTACCATACTTCTATCACAATAGCTAGAAGTGCATCACAAATAAATCTAGGTTTAGGATTTTTCTAGGGGAAAATGCAGCAAATAATCATAGATATCCTCAACAGAATCTAAGGCCATTTTTTCTTGAAAACGAGCTAAATCTTTTAAGTTTTGATAAATCTCACTCTCCTCGATAGACCGTTTAACAACATTTGGATTTTCCTTAAGAACGCCATCTTCAATGGTGACAAATTCCAACTCTTGAAAAATTTGCAACATCTTGATCAGAAGTGGACGTTGGATTTTTAAATAAGTCGCCAGATCATTTAATTTGTAGCGTACATCAAACTCTGGAACCTGCCGAATAGTCTTATACAACAAAGCAAATTGTTCTCTCGTACCTATACCTGTTAAATAATAAGCTTCTTGAATAGTGTTTTTAAAATAAAAAACCTGTGGTTGTCGTTCTTGCACAAAGCGAGCCAAGGGCTCCACGGTTTCTGGCAACTGGTCTAAGACGTAAGCAGCTGCTTCCGGAACATTAGTTGGGAAATCTTCCGTAAATTCTAAAACTGGAACAGAATCCGGTAAAGGCAGTTTCCCCGCACGAATATTGTAAAGCTGTAAACCTTCAATCCTTGCATCTACCATCATTAATTGAAGACTGGTCTGGCCATTCCATTGATTTACGGACAAGGTCACTAAAAGCTCAAGTCTCTTAGACTGTGAAAACTCTAAGGCTAAATGTCCATAACCAAAACCAACAACCTCAAACTCTGCTTCACCTTGAGATATCTTTAGTTTGAGGTGGGCATTTCCTTGTCCCATAGTTCTAGTAGCTTCCACCTGAAAATCAGAAATATAAAAAACAGGTTGCCGATTCTCCATTCCAAATGGGGCTAATTGCCGGAACTGTTCAAGTGTTTTTAAACTGAGATTCTGTAAATCTAAAGCTTCATCCACCTGATAGGCCGGTTTTTCCTTGGGATCTAATCCAAGACTAGCAATGTAATCTTCTAAAACAGCCTTTAAAGCTGGCAACTGTTCCAATTCCAATGTCATTCCAGCTGCACCTGCATGCCCCCCGAAAGCTTGAAACAAATCTCGATGGGGATCTAAGGCTTCAAACAGATGAATTGATTCAGGACTACGTGCAGAACCCTTAGCCTTTGTACCATCACTACTCAAAACGAGTACTGGCTGACCCGTTTCTTCTAACAGTCGACCAGCGACAATTCCTAGGACTCCTGGATTCCAGCCCTCTTGCACCAATACTTGAGCCCTAGCCTCCGGATCCAATTGGGCACGCGCTTCTTCATAAATAGCTTGAACTAGCTCTTTACGCTCTGTATTTTTAGCATCAATCATCTGAGCTAACTCGTGAGCCAGCTCATCATCAAACCCTGTAAGCAGTTCTAAAGCTGGATTTGGATCATCCAAACGTCCTAAGGCATTCAAGCGAGGAGCAATCTGAAAACCAACCGTCTCCTCATCGGCTTCATCCAGCTTCAAAGAGGCAACTGCCGCCAATTCTTGCAACCCAATCCGTTGAGTTTGTTGCAAGATCTTAAGACCGTAGGAGACTAGAATCCGATTCTCTCCCACTAAAGGTACCATATCTGCAATGGTACCGATAGCTACTAAATCTAGAAAATCTTGGACTACATCTCCAAGTAAGGCACAAGCCAGTTTAAAGGCCACTCCGACCCCTGCCAAATGATGAAACGGATAGGAATCCCCCGGTAATTCAGGATGAATAATAGCATAGGCAGGTGGCAAGATTTCTGGTAGTGCATGGTGATCCGTTACAATGACATCCACCCCGACTTGATCCGCATATTCCAAGGCCTCGTGACCAGCCACACCATTATCAACTGTAATAATAAGGGAAATATCTTGGTTTTCGATGAAATATTTATAGACACTCTTATTAGGTCCATAGCCATCCGTAAAACGATTCGGAAGATAAACTTGGACCTCTGCTCCCATTTCTTCCAAAACTTCTTTCATAATGGAAGCACTGGTCATACCATCAGCATCATAATCTCCATAGACCAGAATTGACTCATTATGTTGGATGGCCTCTTCAATTCGAGCCACCGCTTTTTCCATATCTTGAAAAAGAAACGGGTCAGAAAGATTCTCTAAATTTGGCTGTAAAAATTCTTCTAATTCATCCTTGCTTTGGATTCCACGTTGGTAAAGGAGGTCTGCAACCGATTCTTCCAAACCAAATGTTTTAGCTTCCACGATAAAATCCTGATCTTCGACTTTTGGTCGAAATTGCCAATCGTACTTTGCTTCTATCATCTAGCTCCCCTACTCTACAGTGGAATTTCTTCTAAATCTTTGACAACATGAACATTTGGAAAAATGCTAGCAGCATCATCTCGCATTTGACTAATATCCTTGGCCAAAAAGCGTGGGCTAATATGGTTCAATAGAAGACGTTTGGCACCAGCTTCCTTGGCTACTTTAGCAGCATCCATATTGGTAGAGTGACCGTGATTGCGTGCCAATTTTTCATCACCCTTACCGTAAGTAGCTTCATGAACCAAGATATCAGATGCAACCCCCAAGCGGACACTGGCATCTGTTTTCCGAGTATCACCAAGAATCGTAATCACCTTACCGGGTCTAGGAGGGGAGAGATAGTCCTTGGCTCTAATAAGGCGACCGTCCTCTAGAGTAATATCTTCCCCTTTTTTAATTTTTCCAAATAAAGGACCAAAAGGAACTCCCACTTGCTTCAATGCATCGGCATCTAAGGTTCCTTCCAAATCTTTTTGAATAACCCGATATCCTACACAGAAAATGCTGTGGTCTAACGCATCCGCGTACACTTTAAACTGTTCTGTTTCCATAATCAATCCGAGATTGTCTGAATCAAACTCATGAAAATGGATGCGGTATGGGAGACGTGAACCCGATAAACGTAAACTATTTAAAACATAATTTCGGATCCCCACTGGACCATAAATATCCAGATCGGTCTGTTCTTCATTCGCTTGAAAAGCCCGACTAGACAAGAAGCCAGGTAAACCAAAAATATGATCACCATGCAGATGAGTAATAAAAATCTTGCTAACCTTGCGCGGGCGAATACTGGTATGCAGAATCTGGTTCTGAGTGCCTTCACCACAATCAAAAAGCCAAACTTCATTGATTTCATCTAGCAATTTTAGGGCTAAACTGGAAACATTTCGGGCTTTTGAAGGTTGACCTGCACTGGTCCCTAAAAATTGTAAGTCCATTCTTTCTTCTCCATTACTACCATGAGTTGACGTTCCCTGGAACCATACCAGAGGAGAGTTTCAACTTTTTGTTTGTTTAATTGTTCAAGTAAATCTTCCTGACTATAGGAACTAAACTTCTGACTTCCATCACTCAGCATCAAGCGATCCGTTAAAGGAGTCACAGCCTCTTCTCCAATCACTTTCTGTGCCACTTGTGGACGTAATATAATTCGGCCTTGAACATACCCAATCAAATAATCTGGAAAAATAGTTGCAATCTCCCACAGTAATTCAGGTGTTACAACTTCCTCTACTTGAGCAAATATCTGTCCCAAACCACTCTCATCAAGAAGAGCTAGACCATATGCCTTGCCAGACAAATTTAAACGAATAAATGGCCTAACTTCCCTAAAGGAAGGATCTTTTTGAAACAATTCAAAAGCCTGACTCATTTCGTAAAGGTAATCCATAGCCTCTTTAGGGCCTTTTTTCTGATATAACTCAGCAAAATAAGCATTCAAGACACTTGGTGGTGGAGTAATCCAAGCTAGGATTTCGCTGTCTGTTTTTCCTTGTAAGACATGCTCAAGGTAATTCCGATCAAGAGAGGTATAACCTCCCAATGAAATGGCACGTTCAATCCATTTATTCATAAAAAGCCTCTAATCTCCATTTATTTTTTTCAGCAATCCAGCCAGAAACATACACTCCTGCTTGATCATATTCGAGAGTTCCGATCAAAGCAAGCTCCTCCAATTCGTGTAACCTGTATTGTTTGGATAGTGGCCAGCGAATTTCAAAAGGCTCCCACAAGGCCTTCAATTTATTGACTATAATTTCTTTTAGCTCCTCTTTAGCGAAAGGAGAATGGGCAGAAATACTGCTAGACGGGTTCAGAGTAGGAACAAAATCATCAACCCTATCCAACTTATTATAAAGAGTAATCCGTGGAATCTGATTCATATCTAACTCTTGCATCAACGAAAGCACTGTTTTCTCTTCCTGCTCATGATACGGATCGCTCGCATCAATCACATGGATTAGCAAATCCACATGTCTACTTTCTTCCAACGTTGACTTAAAACTAGCAACTAATTCTGTCGGTAAATCCTGGATAAAACCGACTGTGTCCGTTAAGGTAGCCTGTAATTGTTGATCAAGATGAATTTTTTTGGTTGTAGCATCCAAGGTCGCAAAAAGCTCATCAGCTTCATACTGGGGGCTTTCACCAAGAATATTCATAATTGTGGACTTACCTGCATTGGTGTAGCCAATTAAACCTATTTGTAAGTCGGGACTTGCCAGACGTTTTTGACGAATCTGATTCCTGTTTTTTTCAACTGCCTTTAATTGTCGTTCGATATCTGTAATCTGATTACGCACAGCACGTCGATTTAGCTCTAATTGACTTTCACCTGGTCCACGGGAACCAATTCCTCCCCCCTGTCGACTCAGCATAATCCCTTGGCCAACCAAGCGTGGTAAGAGATATTGGAGTTGAGCAAGATGAACTTGAAGCTTCCCTTCATAAGATTTAGCTCTTAGCGCAAAAATATCCAGTATTAATTGCATCCGGTCAATGACCTTCACACCCCACTGTGTTTCTAGATAAGTATTCTGGCGAGGGGTAAGACGGTTATTGACAACCACACTGTCAATTTCTTCTGCTTCTATCCAGTTACTAATTTCTTCTACCTTACCGCTACCGATCAGACTACGAGCATCAGGGCGCTCTCTTTTTTGAACAATTTCTTTGATAACCTTAGCTCCAGCCGTTTGGGTAAGACGGGCTAATTCTTCCATGGACATTAAAAAATGATCCATTTTCGGTAGTTCCACACCGAGTAAGAGGACTCGCTCTTGTTCTTTTTCCGTATTAATCATTTAAAAAATCCTCAATCAATTTCTGAATCTCAACTTTAAAGTTAGGAGTTGAAACTACAAAGAAGTTCGGATTCATGCGATTACGAAACCAAGTCAACTGCCTCTTGGCAAAACGGCGAGTATTCTTCTTAATCGTTTCAAGGGCTAATTCTAAGCTAGTATCCCCTTCAAAATAAGGAAAGAGCTCTTTGTATCCAATTCCACGAACTGCTTGTGCATGGGGATGATTCTTATACAGCCAATGCGCTTCCTCTAACAATCCCTCCTCAACCATCTGATCAACTCGTTGATTAATTCGTTGATAAAGAAGCTCACGCTCATCGTCCAGTGCAATCAAAAGAGCTTCAAAATCTTGCTCTTGATTGACCAAATCTTGTCCAAATTTATCTAATTCGAGAGCTCTGATAGCACGACGCCGATTAATTTCTCGAATCGAGATCCCCTTCTGATTTACCAAATCATACAAGGTTTCAGTCGCTAAGACCTCTAATTCTTGGCGGTAGGCTAAAAGAGCTTCTTGATCCAAATCCCCACCCAAATGATAGCCTTCCAAGAGACTCTGTAAATAAAGACCTGTTCCACCCACCAAAATCGGCAAGGCGCCTCTTTGTACGATTTCCTCTATCTTGATTTTAGCTTCTTGAACAAAATCAAAAGCCGAATACTCTTGATCGACTTCTCTTACATCCAACAAATGATGGGGAATCAATTCCTGTTCAGCTCTACTAACCTTGGCAGTACCAATATCCAGTCCACGATAGACTTGTTGACTATCACCTGAGATGATTTCCCCATTATACTTTTGGGCCAACTCAATTCCCAAAGCAGACTTACCTACCGCAGTTGGCCCCATGATAACAATTAACTTGGTTTTCATTTTTTTCCTTGAAAAATTCTAACATTTTCTGTACCATATATTATAACACAGAAAAAGGAGATAGACTTATGGCAAATAATTTTGGTAAAGGTCTTTTGACAGGAATTGTAGGAACTGCAGCTGCTGTTGCAGGAGCTGTTTACGCAGTCCACAAAACTATCATTGAACCTGAGGAACAAAAAGCTGCTTTTATCGAAGAAAATCGTAAAAAAGCTGCCCGTAAACGCGTATCCCACTAATCAAAAGAGGTTGGAAATTCTCAATGTCATTAAGTTAAGGATTTCGAAAGCTCGATTTATGAGCTTTCGAAATCCTTTTTTTGCTATACTTAGGCTAAAGGAGGTGGATAGAATGCCAAATCAAGTAAAGAAGCAACTGCGAAAAAGTATTGCTGCTGTGATAGAGCGAGAGCGAGGAAGTTTGATCCATAACCCATCTGATTTTTCTCGTAATCGGGAACTATCTCTCAATAAAACGGTGAATTTAATCCTTGGTATGTCCGG
>NZ_JBTGGE020000035.1:0-19363 GCF_054331515.2 Streptococcus sp. 10F2
CATATTTCCATTATATCATACATAACCATATATAACAATAACTTTATACAAAAAATATTTAAAAAATCCAGTTCTATCAAGCGATTGAACTGGATTGGTTACAACACAAAGTGATAAACTCGGGAAGACTTTGTGGAGCAATATGGCTATAACCGTTCCAGTCGTAATTTCTAAAATCTCTAGAAAACCAGGTCTAAAAAGCCTGGTTTTTCTGCCTTATTTGGAATGTAACTGTATTTACGGTATAATATAAAAAATAGGAAAAGTTCAGTTAGGAGTTAGTATGCGGATACGCTGGTTTTCATGCGTGCGGGCCCTGGGTCTGTTATGGGTCTTGCTGTACCATTTTTATCCCAAGTATTTCCCTGGTGGTTTTGTTGGGGTTGATGTGTTTTTTACCTTCTCGGGCTTTCTAATTACAGCCTTGATGATAGATGAGGTAGATCGCACGGGTCAAGTAAATATACAATCTTTCCTACGGCGGCGTTTGTATCGGATTGTACCTCCTGTAGTCCTAATGCTGTTGATTACGATTCCTCTGTCATGGTTAGTTCGCTTGGAATACATTACGGATTTACCGACACAAGTAGCAGGTGTCTTGGGTTATGTGACCAATCTTTATGAGATGCTGACGGGCGGAAATTACGAGGATCAGTTTATTCCCCACCTCTTTGTCCATAATTGGAGTTTGGCGGTGGAAGTCCATTTCTATTTACTTTGGTCCTTTCTTCTCTATCGTCTTGCCAAGCGATCCCGCAATGTTTCGCAGTTTAGAGGTAGTATCCTAACCTTGTCCCTTCCCTTATTGGTTCTTTCTTATGGAATTATGGTTTCGGGGCTTTTGGTCGGATCTAGTCCGTCTATGCTTTATTTTGCGAGTCTTAGCCATCTATTTCCTTTCTTTTTTGGAAGTTTATTAGCGGCGATGACGGGTGTCTCCTCGCTATCGCTGTCATTTGAAAAGCGCTTGAAGCATTCCAATTGGTTGGGAATCGTGCTAGGAAGCTTGATAGGTGTGGGAATTCTAACCAGTCTGCTATTCTTGCTGCGCTTTGATCAGGATCTGACCTATCTAGGGGGACTCGCTTTGGCAGCTCTGGGAGCGACTTTCTTGATTCGTAGTATGCGGCTACTTCACAATCAATTGCCGGATGTTAAGGAACCAGCTTGGCTGACCTTTCTGGCAGATACTTCCTATGGGGTCTATCTCTTCCACTGGCCTTTGTATATTCTGTTTAAGGATCAAATGGTACACTGGCAAGCGGTTTTCCTCACAGTCCTCCTCTCTTACACCTTTGCTTCTTTTTCTTTTTACATTATGGAACCAATCCTGGCAGGTCGCCAGCATTTCAATAAGCCGGCTCGCACTATTATGGGCTTGGCACTGGTTGGCTTGGTGATGGCTAGTGGTGTTCGGCTCTATCAGGCGCCTGTGATGACCAACTTTGCACGAGATATGGCAGGTAATAATATGGCCCAATCGGCACAGGGTTTGGAGCGGCTTTATTATCAGATTAATCCATCAGCTCGCCTTGAGAAGCTAGAGGAAGAGCCTGAAATTGAGAGTCTTTCTGTTGAAGGGGGCCTTTCACTTATCGGGGACTCGGTGGCTCTAAGGGCAAATACGCAACTGAATCAAGCCTTCCCAGATGGTAATATTGATGCAGCTGGTAGTCGTAATCTGACGCAGGCGCGTGAGATTATGAATGACCAAGCTCGAGCAGGAATCTTGGGTCAAACAGTTGTCATTGGTGTTGGGGTAAACATCGTGGATAATTTTAAAGAAGAATTGGACGGCATTATCAAGGACTTACCTAGAGGTCATCGCCTTGTCCTGATTACTCCTTATGATGGCAATTCTGACCAGTACATCGAAGCAACCGCAGAAGAAACCTGGAAATATGAACTGAAACTTGCCCAAAAACATAAATTTATTACCCTAGCTGATTGGCACAAAGTTTCCCTCAATCACCCTGAAATGTGGGAAGACAGTGATAATATCCACTTCGGTGGCACTGGTGAAGCCATTCAAGCAGGTGCTAAAATTTATACAGAAACCGTTCGCCAAGCAGTTGAAGCTGCACAAGACCGAGCGGTGAAATAAGAACGATTACAGATCGCCTCGTAAGCTGGCGGTCTTTTTCGTTATTAGTAGAAGAAAATCTTAGAGAGTAGGAAGTACAAACCTATAATATATTGTTTTTTTGTTTTTTCTCCGAATCGGTTGTCTTGCAAAAGGGCTTACATTCTGGTATAATGAGTACTCGAAATAAAGACTTTTAAGGTAGGACAGAGAGCCTACTAAGGACTTTTCGAACATCCAGTATGAAATAGGAGTGGGGCCGTGTCAGCTCTACACTTGTTTTGTAGTGATATTTAATCGAATACAAATCCACCAGAGTCTCATTTCATGATGAGGCTTTTTTTAAAGCCAAATCAAATAAAACGCGCCTTCTTATCTTGATAAAGAATGCCATCGAGATAAGAGAAGATAAAGGGGGATAAAATGGCAGAGAAACGTTTGTTATTTGATATTCATGAAAAGCCAGACACTGCAAAAGGGTTGTTGCTGAGTGTGCAACATGTTTTTGCTATGTTTGGAGCGACAATCCTAGTTCCAATTTTACTAGGCATGTCGGTTTCAACCGCTCTTCTAGCTTCTGGGCTTGGGACTCTGATTTATATGGTGTCTACCAAATTTAGTGTTCCGGTTTACCTAGGGTCTTCATTTGCTTATATTTCAGCTATGGCCTTTGCTAAAGAGCAGATGGGAGGCGATATTAGTGCAGGGCAAACTGGAATCATGATGGTCGGTCTGATCTATGTGGTGGTTGCCTTAATTGTTTCCAAAGTCGGTACGGCTTGGATTGATCGCCTCCTACCGCCGATTGTCATTGGACCAATGATTATGGTAATTGGACTGGGCCTTGCTAATACAGCCGTAACTTCAGCTGGTTTTGTTCAAGATGGTGACTGGAAGAATATGCTAGTCGCTGCAGTCAGCTTTATGATTGCAGTAACGATTCAAACAAGAGGCCGTGGCTTCCTACGGGTGATTCCTTTCTTGGTTGCCATTGTCGGAGGCTATCTAGTAGCGGTCTGCTTAGGTATGGTAGATTTTACACCGGTTCAAAAGTCAGCCTGGTTTGCCTTGCCAGATATGGTTTTGCCATTTACAACAGGAATGGCGAGCTTTAAAGAATATAGATTTTACTTTGGACCGGAAGCCTTTGCCATTTTACCGATTGCGATTGTGACAATTGCAGAGCATATCGGTGACCACATGGTGTTGGGTGAAATTTGTGGTCGTAATTTTTTGAAAAAACCAGGTCTAAACCGTACATTAATCGGTGATGGGGTGGCGACAGCAGTATCTGCCTTTATCGGTGGACCGGCTAACACCACTTACGGTGAAAATACAGGGGTTGTTGGTTTGACTCGGATTGCCAGTGTATCCGTCATTCGGAATGCGGCCTTCATTGCTATTGGGCTTAGCTTCTTCTCGAAATTTACCGCTTTGATTTCAACTATTCCAAGTGCGGTGCTTGGAGGAATGTCCATCCTGCTTTACGGGGTTATTGCAAGTAATGGTTTGAAAGTATTGGTTCGGGCGCGTGTGAATTTCATGGAATCACGGAACCTGGTCATTGCCAGCGCCATGTTGGTCTTGGGCCTTGGGGGTGGAGTCTTGAAATTAGGATCGGACCTTGTGATTTCAGGAACTGCCTTGGCAGCCTTGGTAGGTGTTCTCTTGAATCTTATTCTACCAGCAGGTTCAAAGGACTCTAGTGAAGAATAAATATTTATTAAATATGTAGAAAAGAGGAGCCTGCTTCCAAGTGATTATGATCACTGGAAGTAGGCTTTCTTTTTTTATTCAGATTTTCTTCTATATAATAAGAAAAAATCTTCTTTTGAAATTTTTTTCAAAAAATCGTAGCATTTCCCTTGCAATGCTTCCGCGCGTGTGGTAGACTATTCAAGTGCTGTGAAAAACACAGTCTTAGCTTTGATACAAGAGGTTGCGACACGCTCGGTTGCATTGCCACGCAAGGCGGTCGGTTTTCTTGAGGAGCTAGCCTATTACTTAAATAGACGAAAAAAGGAGAAAAAGATGGCAAACAAAAAAATCCGCATTCGCTTAAAAGCTTACGAACACCGTACACTTGATACAGCGGCTGCTAAAATCGTAGAAACTGCTGGTCGTACAGGTGCTGAAGTAGCGGGTCCAATTCCACTACCAACAGAGCGTAGCCTATACACAATCATTCGTGCGACTCACAAATATAAAGATTCTCGCGAACAATTTGAAATGCGGACACACAAACGTTTGATCGACATCATCAACCCAACTCAAAAAACAGTTGACGCTTTGATGAAACTTGACCTTCCAAGTGGTGTAAACGTAGAGATCAAACTTTAATAGAAAGTCTGGTACTGGTACTGAGTGGCAGAATCAGTAGCTATCTAATTGAACTCGGCCTGAGCGCTGTGCAAAAAAGATAAACTTCCTAGTGTTCTTTGAACACATCGTCAGTTTCCTATTTTTGCTTTGCACTCCGCGGCCTTGGTATCTTCATTTGAGCATAAAAAACGCTCGTTAAAAACTTTTTGAAAAAATAGAAAGAAAAGGAACATTTTCTCATGACAAAAGGAATCTTAGGGAAAAAAGTGGGAATGACTCAAATCTTCACTGAATCAGGTGAGTTTATCCCTGTTACTGTTATTGAAGCAGCTCCAAACGTTGTTCTTCAAGTTAAAACAGTTGAAACAGACGGATACAACGCCGTTCAAGTTGGTTTTGATGACAAACGTGAAGTATTGAGCAACAAACCTGCCAAAGGCCATGTAGCAAAAGCTAACACAGCTCCTAAGCGCTTCATTCGTGAATTCAAAAACATTGAAGGCTTGGCAGTTGGTGATGAAATTTCAGTTGACACTTTCCAAGCTGGAGATGTTGTTGACGTAACAGGAACTTCAAAAGGTAAAGGATTCCAAGGTGTAATCAAACGCCATGGTCAATCACGTGGACCTATGTCTCACGGTTCTCGTTACCACCGTCGTCCTGGTTCAATGGGACCAGTTGATCCAAACCGCGTCTTCAAAAACAAACGTTTGGCTGGACGTATGGGTGGCGATCGTGTAACAATCCAAAACCTTGAAATTGTTCAAGTTGTTCCAGAGAAAAACGTTATCTTGATCAAAGGTAATGTACCAGGTGCTAAGAAATCTCTTATCACTATCAAATCAGCAGTGAAGGCTGCTAAATAATAAGGAAAGGGGAAAACAGTCACAATGGCAAATGTAAAATTATTCGACCAAACAGGTAAAGAAGCTGGCGAACTTGCCTTGAACGATGCAGTATTTGGAATTGAGCCAAATGAAGCAGTTGTGTTTGATGTAATCATCAGCCAACGTGCGAGCCTTCGTCAAGGAACTCACGCAGTGAAGAACCGTTCAGCAGTATCTGGTGGTGGCCGTAAACCATGGCGCCAAAAAGGAACTGGACGTGCTCGTCAAGGTTCTATCCGCTCTCCACAATGGCGTGGTGGTGGTGTTGTCTTCGGGCCAACTCCACGTTCATACAGCTACAAACTTCCACGTAAAATGCGTCGTTTGGCCCTTCAGTCTGTTTACTCAGCTAAGGTTGCTGAAGACAAACTTGTAGCGGTTGAAGGACTTTCCTTCACAGCGCCAAAAACTGCTGAATTTGCAGCTGTTCTTAAAGCACTTAACATTGATTCAAAAGTACTTGTGATTCTTGAAGAAGGAAATGAATTTGCTGCACTTTCAGCTCGTAACCTTCCAAACGTAAAAGTTGCAACTGCAGCAACTGCAAGTGTTCTTGATATCGTGAATAGCGACAAACTTCTTGTTACTAAAGAAGCGATCTCAACTATCGAGGAGGTTCTTGCATAATGAACTTGTATGACGTTATTAAAAAACCTGTTATCACTGAGAAGTCAATGGCTCAAATGGAAGCAGGAAAATACGTATTTGAAGTAGATACACGTGCACACAAACTCTTGATCAAGCAAGCTGTTGAAGCTGCTTTTGAAGGTGTTAAAGTTGCAAACGTAAACACAGTGACTGTAAAACCTAAAGCAAAACGTGTTGGACGTTACAATGGTTTTACTGCAAAAACTAAAAAAGCTATCATCACACTTACAGCTGATTCAAAAGCAATCGAGTTGTTTGCTGCTGAAGCTGAATAATCTAAGGAGGAAATAGCGTGGGAATCAGAGTTTATAAACCAACTACAAATGGTCGCCGTAATATGACCTCTTTGGATTTCGCTGAAATCACAACAAACAAGCCAGAAAAAACTTTGCTTGTTCCTTTGAAAAACAAAGCTGGTCGTAACAACAATGGTCGTATCACTGTTCGTCACCAAGGTGGTGGACACAAACGTCATTACCGTTTGATCGACTTCAAACGTAACAAAGATGCGGTTGAAGCAGTTGTTAAAACAATCGAATACGATCCAAACCGTTCAGCAAACATCGCTCTTGTACACTACACAGACGGTGTGAAAGCTTATATCATTGCTCCTAAAGGTCTTGAAGTAGGACAACGCATCGTATCTGGGCCAGATGCCGATATCAAAGTCGGAAATGCTTTGCCACTTGCAAACATTCCTGTCGGTACAATGATCCACAACATTGAGTTGAAACCAGGACGCGGTGGTGAATTGGTTCGTGCTGCTGGAGCATCTGCTCAAGTATTGGGTCAAGAAGGTAAATACACTCTTGTTCGTCTTCAATCTGGCGAAGTTCGTATGATCCTTTCAACTTGCCGTGCGACTGTCGGTGTTGTTGGTAACGAACAACATGGATTGGTTAACCTTGGTAAAGCTGGACGTAACCGTTGGAAAGGTGTTCGCCCAACTGTTCGTGGTTCTGTAATGAACCCTAACGATCACCCACACGGGGGTGGTGAAGGTAAAGCACCAGTCGGACGTAAAGCACCATCAACTCCATGGGGCAAACCTGCTCTTGGACTTAAAACTCGTAATAAGAAGGCTCGTTCTAACAAATTGATCGTACGCCGTCGCAACGAGAAATAATTAGTTTACTGAAACATTATTCCGCCAGCTCGGTAGGGACAGCAAGAGTATTCTTGCTCCCAAGCCGCTGTGGTACTGTATTTTAAAGGAGAAAAAAATAAAAATGGGACGTAGTCTTAAAAAAGGACCTTTCGTCGATGAGCATTTGATGAAAAAAGTTGAAGCTCAAGCGAATGATGAAAAGAAAAAAGTCATTAAAACTTGGTCACGTCGTTCAACGATTTTCCCAAGTTTCATTGGTTACACAATCGCAGTTTATGATGGACGTAAACACGTACCAGTTTACATCCAAGAAGACATGGTAGGTCACAAGCTTGGTGAATTTGCACCAACTCGTACTTATAAAGGTCACGCTGCTGACGATAAGAAGACACGTAGATAAGAGAGGAGAACGACATGGCAGAAATGACTTCAGCTAAAGCAATGGCTCGTACAGTGCGTGTTTCACCTCGTAAATCTCGTCTTGTGCTTGATAACATTCGTGGTAAAAACGTCGCTGACGCAATCGCAATCTTGAAATTCACTCCAAACAAAGCTGCTGGTATTATCGAGAAAGTTTTGAACTCTGCAATCGCTAATGCTGAAAACAACTTAGGTTTGGACAAAGCTAACCTTATTGTAAGTGAAGCTTACGCAAACGAAGGACCAACAATGAAACGTTTCCGTCCACGTGCTAAAGGTTCAGCTTCACCAATCAACAAACGCACTTCCCACATCACTGTGGTAGTTGCAGAACAATAAGGAGGTTAACTCGTGGGTCAAAAAGTACATCCAATTGGAATGCGTGTCGGTATCATCCGTGACTGGGATGCTAAATGGTATGCTGAAAAAGAATACGCGGATTACCTTCATGAAGATCTAGCTATCCGCAAATTTATCCAAAAAGAATTAGCAGACGCAGCTGTTTCAACAATCGAAATCGAACGTGCTGTGAACAAAGTTAATGTTTCTCTTCACACTGCAAAACCAGGTATGGTTATCGGTAAAGGTGGAGCAAATGTTGACGCTCTTCGTGCTAAATTGAACAAAATGACTGGAAAACAAGTCCACATCAACATCATCGAAATCAAAAAACCTGATTTGGATGCACACCTTGTTGGTGAAGGAATTGCTCGTCAATTGGAGCAACGTGTTGCTTTCCGTCGTGCACAAAAACAAGCTATCCAACGTGCAATGCGTGCTGGAGCTAAAGGAATCAAAACTCAAGTATCTGGTCGTTTGAACGGTGCGGATATCGCTCGTAGCGAAGGATACTCTGAAGGAACTGTTCCACTTCACACATTGCGTGCAGATATCGACTATGCTTGGGAAGAAGCAGATACAACTTACGGTAAACTTGGTGTTAAAGTATGGATCTACCGTGGTGAAGTTCTTCCAGCTCGTAAAAACACTCAGGGAGGTAAATAACCAATGTTAGTACCTAAACGTGTGAAACACCGTCGTGAGTTCCGTGGGAAAATGCGCGGTGAAGCAAAAGGTGGAAAACAAGTAGACTTCGGAGAATTTGGTCTTCAAGCAACAACTAGCCACTGGATCACAAACCGCCAAATCGAAGCTGCCCGTATCGCTATGACGCGTTACATGAAACGTGGTGGTAAAGTTTGGATTAAAATCTTCCCTCACAAATCTTACACTGCTAAAGCAATCGGGGTTCGTATGGGATCTGGTAAAGGGGCACCTGAAGGTTGGGTTGCACCAGTTAAGCGTGGTAAAGTAATGTTCGAAGTTGCTGGTGTTTCTGAAGAAGTTGCACGTGAAGCTCTTCGTCTTGCTAGCCACAAATTGCCAGTTAAATGCAAATTTGTTAAACGTGAAGAGAAGTAAGGAGAAGACATGAAACTTGAAGAAATCAAAAAATTTGTTGAAGAACTTCGTGGTCTTTCTTCAGAAGAACTTGCGAAGCGTGAAAACGAATTGAAAAAAGAATTGTTTGATCTTCGTTTCCAAGCGGCTACTGGTCAATTGGAACAAACAGCTCGTTTGAAAGAAGTGAAAAAACAAATCGCTCGTATCAAAACAATTCAATCAGAAGTTAAATAGACTTGGGAAAGGAGAAATCTAACTAATGGAACGTAATCAACGTAAGACCCTTGTTGGACGCGTCGTTTCTGACAAGATGGATAAAACAATCACAGTTGTAGTTGAAACTAAACGTAACCACCCAGTCTATGGTAAACGTATTAACTACTCTAAAAAGTACAAGGCTCATGATGAAAACAATGTTGCTAAAGAAGGCGATATCGTTCGTATCATGGAAACTCGTCCGCTTTCAGCTACAAAACGCTTCCGTCTTGTAGAAGTTGTTGAAGAAGCGGTTATCATCTAATCGAACCGAAAAGGAGAAAAGGTAAATGATTCAAACAGAAACTCGTTTGAAAGTTGCTGATAACTCAGGTGCCCGCGAAATCTTGACAATCAAGGTTCTTGGTGGTTCAGGACGTAAATTCGCTAACATCGGCGATGTTATCGTAGCTTCTGTAAAACAAGCGACTCCTGGTGGTGCGGTTAAAAAAGGTGACGTTGTGAAAGCCGTTATCGTTCGTACTAAGACAGGTGCTCGTCGTGCAGACGGTTCTTACATCAAATTTGATGAGAACGCTGCAGTTATCATCCGTGATGACAAAACACCTCGTGGAACACGTATCTTTGGCCCAGTTGCACGTGAATTGCGTGAAGGTGGCTTCATGAAGATCGTTTCCCTTGCACCAGAGGTATTGTAAGAAACACAAACTATAGTCCCCTGAAAGGTATCTTTCAGGGTGCCCCTATGGGCGTAAGAATTTAAGGAGAAAAGAATGTTTGTAAAAAAAGGCGATAAAGTTAAAGTAATCGCAGGTAAAGACAAAGGTGTAGAAGCTGTTGTCCTTACTGCCCTTCCAAAAGTTAATAAAGTCATCGTTGAAGGTGTCAACATCGTGAAGAAACACCAACGTCCAAACAACGAACTTCCTCAAGGTGGTATCGTTGAAGTGGAAGCTCCAATCCATGTATCTAACGTACAAGTTTTGGATAAAAATGGTGTTGCTGGACGTGTTGGCTACAAATTTGTAGACGGCAAAAAAGTTCGTTACAACAAAAAATCAGGCGAAGTGCTTGATTAATCACGAAGGAAAGGAGAAGTAACATGGCTAATCGTTTGAAAGAAAAATATCTTAATGAAGTAGTCCCTGCTTTGTCAGAGAAGTTCAACTACTCTTCTGTAATGGCAGTTCCAAAAGTAGATAAAATCGTTTTGAACATGGGTGTTGGTGATGCAGTTTCAAATGCTAAAAACCTTGAAAAAGCTGCAGAAGAGCTTGCACTTATCTCTGGTCAAAAACCATTGATCACAAAAGCGAAGAAATCTATCGCCGGCTTCCGTCTTCGTGAAGGTGTAGCAATCGGTGCGAAAGTAACCCTTCGTGGTGAGCGTATGTACGATTTCTTAGACAAATTGGTTTCTGTATCACTTCCACGTGTACGTGACTTCCAAGGTGTCCCAACAAAATCATTCGACGGACGTGGAAACTATACACTTGGTGTCAAAGAGCAATTGATCTTCCCTGAGATCAGCTTTGATGACGTCGACAAAACACGCGGTATGGATATCGTTATCGTAACGACAGCGAATACAGATGAAGAGTCTCGCGAATTGCTTGCAGGACTTGGAATGCCTTTCGCTAAATAATTCAGGAGGAACTTAAATTGGCTAAAAAATCAATGATCGCTAAAAATAAGCGTCCTGCAAAGTTCTCTACACAAGCTTACACTCGTTGCGAACGTTGTGGACGTCCACACTCAGTTTACCGCAAATTTAAGCTTTGCCGTGTTTGCTTCCGTGAGCTTGCTTACAAAGGGCAAATCCCAGGCGTAACAAAAGCTTCTTGGTAATCCCATGATGCAACGGACGATCTCTTTCATTAGAATCTTAGTCCTTGCTCAAATTTAAGATGTGAGAGCGTTAAGCAGCCCTAGTGAAAATAGCAAATCTAACGTAGAAGCTATGGCTTCTAGATAGATTTGTCTTTTTCGCACCAGGGTATAGCTCGAACTTAATTCAAGTTTTGAAAATGGGCTTATTTTAGTCCGTGTTCTGACTTTCTTCACCAATATTTGGTGAAACCTAGGCAGCTGCCTATTCATTAACTAGCAAGTGACTTGCTCAAACTACTAGTAATAAGAGGAGAAATCAAAAAATGGTTATGACTGACCCAATTGCAGACTTTTTGACACGTATTCGTAATGCTAACCAAGCTAACCACGAAGTTCTTGAAGTACCTGCATCAAACATCAAAAAAGGTATTGCTGAAATCCTTAAACGTGAAGGTTTTGTAAAAAACGTTGAAGTGATTGAAGATGATAAACAAGGTATCGTTCGCGTATTCTTGAAATACGGATCAAACGGTGAAAAAGTTATCACAAACTTGAAGCGTGTTTCAAAACCAGGTCTTCGTGTTTACAAGAAGAGCGAAGATCTTCCAAAAGTCTTGAATGGACTTGGAATCGCGATTGTATCAACATCTGAAGGTTTGCTTACTGATAAAGAAGCACGCCAAAAGAATGTTGGTGGTGAGGTAATCGCCTACGTTTGGTAATATCAAGATGCGAGAGCGTTAAGCAGCCCCAACGAAAATAGGAAACTAGACGCAGAAGCTATAGCTTCTAGGAAGGTTTATCTTTTTCGCCCCAGGCTGTAGTTCGAGCTCAATTACAGGTGTGTGACTCTGATGTGAGTTCCTGCGCTTGTATATTTATGATTGAAGGATTTAGATAGAAGATGGTCTTCTAACGTTCCTCTTGATCATACCCCGTGAAAACTAGTCGCTTTGCGGCTCGATAATTTAACAGGAGATAAACATGTCACGTATTGGTAATAAAGTAATCGTATTGCCTGCTGGTGTTGAGTTGAACATCGCAGATAACAACGTGGTTACTGTAAAAGGTCCTAAAGGTGAATTGACTCGTGAATTTGCGAAGGACATCGAAATTCGTGTGGAAGGTACAGAAGTAACTCTTCACCGTCCAAACGATTCTAAAGAAATGAAAACAATCCACGGAACTACACGTGCCCTTTTGAACAACATGGTTGTTGGTGTATCAGAAGGATTCAAGAAAGAACTTGAAATGCGTGGGGTTGGATACCGTGCACAACTTCAAGGAAGCAAATTGGTTCTTGCAGTTGGTAAATCTCATCCAGATGAGGTTGAAGCACCAGCTGGAATTACTTTTGAGTTGCCAAACCCAACAACAATCGTTGTTTCAGGGATCAACAAAGAAGTAGTCGGCCAAACTGCTGCTTATATCCGTAGCCTTCGTGCGCCTGAGCCATATAAAGGTAAAGGTATCCGCTATGTTGGAGAATTTGTACGTCGCAAAGAAGGTAAAACTGGTAAATAATAACTGTAAGATAGGGCTAATTTTCCAAAAATTAGTTTCTAGCTTCATCCCCGCACAGTTGTTGAGATATTTTTGGGAGCAATTAAAAACGAACAAAAATATCCTTCAACCGCTGCGTTAGAGACAGTTATTAAACTAAATGATAAGGTAGAAATAGATGTCTTAGTCTTATCTACCGACTCTGTGCTAAGCACAAACAAAAAACTAAGAGGTGAAAATTGTGATTTCGAAACCAGATAAAAACAAACTCCGCCAAAAACGCCATCGTCGTGTTCGCGGAAAACTCTCTGGAACTGCTGATCGCCCACGTTTGAACGTATTCCGTTCTAATACAGGCATCTACGCTCAAGTAATTGATGACGTAGCGGGTGTAACGCTCGCAAGCGCTTCAACTCTTGATAAAGACGTTTCAAAAGGTACAAAAACAGAACAAGCTGCCGTAGTTGGTAAACTTGTAGCTGAACGTGCAGTTGCTAAAGGTATTTCTGAAGTGGTGTTCGACCGCGGTGGATATCTATATCACGGACGTGTTAAAGCGTTGGCTGATGCAGCTCGTGAAAACGGATTGAAATTCTAATAGGGAGGACACTGAAAAATGGCATTTAAAGACAATGCAGTTGAACTTGAAGAACGCGTAGTTGCCATCAACCGTGTTACAAAAGTTGTTAAAGGTGGACGTCGTCTACGCTTTGCAGCTCTTGTAGTTGTTGGTGACCGCAATGGCCGTGTTGGATTTGGTACTGGTAAAGCTCAAGAGGTTCCAGAAGCAATCCGTAAGGCTATCGAAGATGCTAAGAAGAACTTGATTGAAGTTCCTATGGTTGGTACTACAATTCCTCACGAGATTACATCTGAATTTGGTGGAGCTCGTGTATTGTTGAAACCAGCTGTTGAAGGGGCTGGAGTTGCCGCTGGTGGTGCAGTTCGTGCCGTCATCGAATTGGCAGGTGTTGCAGATATTACATCTAAATCACTTGGTTCAAATACTCCAATCAACATCGTTCGCGCAACTGTTGAAGGATTGAAACAATTAAAACGTGCTGAAGAGGTTGCTGCTTTACGTGGTATCTCAGTATCTGACTTGGCATAAGAAAGGGGATCAAATGGCTCAAATTAAAATTACTTTGACTAAGTCTCCAATCGGACGCAAGCCAAACCAACGTAAAACGGTTGTTGCCCTTGGACTTGGCAAATTACATTCTTCTGTTATCAAAGAAGATAATCCAGCTATCCTTGGAATGGTGAACACCATCTCTCACTTGGTAACTGTAGAAGAAGTTAAATAAGAACATCATGGCTAAGTCGCAAAGAAGAATCTTTGCGACTTACAAGCCATTTAGACAAGCGAGTTTTTGTAAAAATTTCCGTTTTGCAAAAGCGCTAGCCCGTGACAATTGTCACTTATAAAAGGAGAAAAAACAGAATGAAACTTCATGAATTGAAACCAGCAGAAGGCTCTCGTAAAGTTCGTAACCGTGTAGGTCGTGGTACTTCATCCGGTAACGGTAAAACTTCAGGTCGTGGTCAAAAAGGTCAAAAAGCTCGTAGCGGTGGTGGCGTACGTCCAGGATTTGAAGGGGGACAAACTCCATTGTTCCGTCGTTTGCCAAAACGTGGTTTCACAAATATCAACCGTAAAGAATATGCGATTGTCAACCTTGATCAATTGAACGTCTTTGAAGACGGTGCAGAAGTAACACCAGTTGCTTTGATCGAAGCTGGAATTGTGAAAGCTGAAAAATCAGGTGTTAAAATCCTTGGTAACGGTGAATTGACTAAGAAATTGACTGTGAAAGCAGCGAAATTCTCTAAATCAGCTGAAGAAGCAATTACAGCTAAAGGTGGATCAATCGAGGTCATCTAAGAAACGATAGAGAGGTTACTCTATGTTCTTTAAAATTTTAAGGGATTCCTTAAAAATTAAGCAGGTCCGGACTAAGATTTGGATGACCCTCTTTATCCTTTTCGTTTTTCGCGTTGGAACGCATATTACAGTTCCAGGTGTAAATGCCCGGGTACTTGCTAATTTGTCTCAGTTGTCCTTCTTAAACATGCTGAGTCTGGTATCGGGAAATGCCATGCAAAACTTTTCGGTTTTTGCCTTGGGTGTTTCTCCTTATATCACGTCCTCTATCGTTGTCCAACTCCTACAAATGGATATTGTTCCTAAATTTGTAGAGTGGGGGAAACAAGGTGAGGTTGGACGACGAAAACTCAACCAAGCCACTCGTTACATTTCCTTAGTCTTAGCCTTTGTCCAGTCTATTGCGATTACGGCAAGTTTTAATACCTTGTCTAATGCTCAGCTGGTGCCAACCCCAAACTGGCAAACCTATCTCTACATTGGCTGTATTTTGACAACAGGTAGTATGATTGTAGTTTGGTTGGGAGAACAAATTTCCGATAAAGGTTATGGAAATGGGGTTTCCATGATTATCTTTGCCGGTATTATCTCTGCCATTCCACGGACTTTCTGGGGACTTTATGAAGATTATTTCATTAATGTTCCGGCAGATCGTTTACAGAATTCAGCGATTTTCCTTGCTTCAGTAGCTTTAGCTGTCTTGGCGATTATTTATTTCACCACTTTTGTACAGCAGGCTGAATACAAAATTCCAATCCAATATACAAAATTGGCACAGGGGGCTTCCTCTAGCTCTTACCTTCCTTTGAAGGTGAATCCAGCCGGGGTTATCCCAGTTATCTTCGCCAGTTCTATCACAGCTGCACCAGCCGCTATTGTTCAGTTTATGATTTTAAGCGGAAATGATGCAGCTTGGGTACGAAATGTGCGAGATCTCCTGTCGACAGATATGCCGTCGGGAATTGCCATGTATGCACTTTTAATTATCCTCTTTACGTTCTTCTATACCTTTGTGCAGATTAATCCTGAAAAGACTGCTGAAAACTTGCAAAAGAGTTCAGCCTATATTCCAGGAGTTCGCCCAGGTAAGGGGACAGAGGTTTATATGTCCAAGCTTTTGCGACGCTTAGCTCTTGTTGGTTCAATCTTCTTGAGTTTCGTTGCCATTATCCCAATCGTTGCTCAAAACGTATTTGGTTTGGCCGAAGCTGTAGCTTTGGGAGGAACCAGTTTGCTCATCTTGATTTCAACAGCAATTGACGGAATCAAGCAGTTGGAAGGTTACCTTCTGAAACGTCGCTATGTTGGCTTTATGCATACAGATACAGACTAAAATTTAGAGGATATCAGCCGTGGCTGATTCCTCTCTATTTTGTTTTTTACTAAGTTTATCAAGCGATTGATAGATTTAGTGGAAAACAAAAAGGAGAAAAGACATGAATCTTTTGATTATGGGCTTGCCAGGTGCCGGAAAAGGGACTCAAGCAGCTAAAATGGTCGAAGAATTTGGCCTTGCTCATATTTCTACAGGAGATATGTTCCGTGCGGCAATCGCTAATGAAACGGAAATGGGCTTATTGGCAAAATCTTACATGGATCAAGGACAATTGGTTCCAGATGAAGTAACCAATGGAATTGTCAAAGAGCGCCTTTTGCAAGATGATATTAGCCAAAAAGGTTTCTTGTTGGACGGTTACCCACGTACCATTGAACAAGCACATGCCTTGGATCAAACCTTGGCAGATTCGAACATTCAATTGGATGGGGTGGTTAACATTGATGTCGACCCAAGTATTCTTTTGGACCGTTTGAGTGGCCGTTTTATTTGTCGTAGCTGTGGAGCAACTTATCACAAGATTTTCAACCCGACAAAAGTTGAAGGCACTTGTGACAACTGTGGTGGCCATGACTTCTACCAACGTGAAGATGATAAGCCAGAGGCTATTCAAACACGTTTGGATGTCAATATTGCTCAAGGTCAACCAATTCTTGAACACTATGCCGCTAAAGACTTGGTCTTTAATATTCAAGGAGACCAAGAAATTGACAAAGTTTTTGTAGATATCCAAGCTGTATTAGAAAAAATCAAATAATCTATAGTTTGTATCTTGCATTAAATCAGTCTTAGTGGTACACTAGTTAGGTTCTGACTTATCTTGTCCCTCTATACCCAGAGGACATAAATCGAAATTTAGGGAGGTACTTTTGCGTGGCAAAAGACGATGTGATTGAAGTTGAAGGTAAGGTAGTCGATACCATGCCGAACGCAATGTTTACGGTTGAACTTGAAAATGGACATCAGATTTTAGCAACAGTTTCTGGTAAAATTCGTAAAAATTATATTCGTATTTTAGCGGGAGACCGTGTAACAGTCGAGATGAGCCCATATGATTTGACTCGTGGACGGATCACCTACCGCTTTAAATAAAGGAAAAAATTGGAGGATTAAGAAATGAAAGTAAGACCATCAGTTAAGCCAATTTGCGAATACTGCAAAGTTATTCGTCGTAATGGTCGTGTTATGGTTATTTGCCCTGCAAATCCAAAACACAAACAACGCCAAGGTTAAAATAAGTTACTAGAAAGGAGAAAACATGGCTCGTATTGCTGGAGTTGACATTCCAAATGATAAACGTGTAGTTGTATCACTTACTTATGTTTACGGTATCGGACTTCCAACTGCTAAGAAGATTCTTGCTGCTGCAGGTGTTTCTGAAGATGTACGCGTAAAAGATCTTACACCAGATCAAGAAGACGCTATCCGTCGTGAAGTAGATACAATCAAAGTTGAAGGTGACCTTCGTCGTGAAGTGAACTTGAACATCAAACGCTTGATGGAAATCGGTTCTTACCGTGGTATCCGTCACCGTCGTGGACTTCCTGTCCGTGGACAAAACACTAAAAACAATGCTCGTACTCGCAAAGGTAAAGCTGTTGCGATTGCAGGTAAGAAAAAATAATATAGGAGGTAAACAGTCTTGGCTAAACCAACACGTAAACGTCGTGCGAAGAAGAATATCGAATCTGGTATTGCTCATATCCACGCAACATTCAATAACACTATCGTTATGATTACCGATGTACACGGAAACGCAATTGCTTGGTCATCAGCTGGTGCACTTGGTTTCAAAGGTTCTCGTAAATCTACTCCATTTGCTGCCCAAATGGCATCAGAAGCAGCTGCTAAATCTGCTCAAGAACATGGTCTTAAATCTGTAGAAGTTACAGTTAAAGGTCCTGGTTCTGGTCGTGAATCTGCTATCCGTGCACTTGCAGCTGCAGGTCTTGAAGTAACTGCAATTCGTGACGTTACTCCAGTTCCTCACAATGGTGCCCGTCCTCCAAAACGTCGTCGTGTATAATTGATTTTAAATTTACACAGCTTTTCGTTTTAAGAGGGAGTATAAAATGATTGAGTTTGAAAAACCAAAAATAACAAAAATTGATGAAAATAGTGATTACGGCATGTTTGTTGTTGAGCCACTTGAGCGTGGTTACGGAACAACACTTGGGAACTCCCTTCGTCGTGTCTTATTGGCCTCCCTTCCAGGAGCAGCAGTAACATCTATCAATATTGAGGGTGTATTGCACGAATTTGATACAGTTCCAGGTGTCCGTGAGGATGTTATGCAGATTATCCTCAACGTCAAAGGAATTGCTGTTAAATCATTCGTCCAAGACGAAAAGATGATTGAATTGGATGTTAAAGGACCTGCTACAATTACAGCTGGTGATATTTTGACAGACAGTGATATCGAAATTGTCAACCCAGATCATTACCTCTTTACTATTGGCGAAGGAGCGACTTTCAAGGCTCGTATGACAGTTCGTACTGGTCGTGGATATGTTCCAGCTGATGAAAATAAAATGGATAATGCACCGGTTGGTACATTGGCAGTAGATGCAATCTACACACCAGTGAAAAAAGTCAATTACCAAGTTGAACCTGCTCGTGTAGGTAGCAATGATGGTTTTGACAAATTAACACTCGAAATCATGACCAATGGAACTATTATTCCAGAGGACGCTCTCGGTTTGTCTGCTCGTATTTTAAATGAGCACTTAAATCTATTCACTGATCTTACTGAAGTTGCTAAAGCAGCAGAAGTGATGAAAGAAGCTGATTCAAGTTCAGATGATCGCGTATTGGAACGCACAATCGAAGAATTGGATCTATCTGTTCGTTCTTACAACTGTTTGAAACGTGCAGGCATCAATACAGTATATGATTTAACAGAGAAAACTGAAGCCGAAATGATGAAAGTGAGAAACCTTGGCCGTAAGAGTCTTGAAGAAGTGAAATTCAAACTTCATGATCTTGGTCTTGGTCTAAAAGAGAAATAGAGGAGGAAAAAATGGCTTACCGTAAATTAGGACGCACTAGTTCACAACGTAAAGCGATGCTTCGTGATCTTACAACTGATTTGCTCATCAATGAATCAATCGTAACTACAGAAGCTCGTGCAAAAGAAATTCGTAAAACAGTTGAAAAAATGATTACCCTTGGTAAACGTGGTGATTTGCACGCACGTCGTCAAGCAGCTGCTTTCGTTCGTAACGAAATTGCAAGTGAAGTATACGATGCTGAAAATGATAAAATCGTTACAACAACTGCACTTCAAAAATTGTTCTCAGATATCGCTCCACGCTATGCTGATCGTAACGGTGGATACACTCGTATCTTGAAAACTGAACCACGTCGTGGTGATGCAGCTCCAATGGCGATTATTGAACTTGTTTAAAATCATCAATTTTGTTGAGTGTTATGATGATGGAGTCTTTTGACTCTTAGTCTAGCTCTGGTCTAGCACCAGGAGTGATTCTGGTGCTAACACTCATCATCATGATGGTAGACGCTTGTTTACGCAATGGCTCTTGAAAAGAACCATTGCGTAAGTAGGCGTTTTTGTTATGGCTTCAAGCCAGTTTTTCTCGAAGAGAAAAACAGAAAAACCACCAGCTATGCTGGTGGCTGACAAGGCTTTGAGCTTCCATTTCTTTTTCCTGATATAATCTAATTGTTCAGGTTAGACAAAGGAGGAAAAAGAAATGGCTAA
>NZ_JBTGGE020000036.1:0-19103 GCF_054331515.2 Streptococcus sp. 10F2
TTGGCTGCAGCTGTTAAATTCTGTGATTCAGAATATAGAATAAGAGCCTGAATTTTTCTATGATGTTGAGCATTCTCTTTGTTTTTCAGTGCCTGTTTTAATTCTTTAACTTGTGATTTGCTTAGCTTTGTTTTCATATCTATATTATATCGCTATTTTTGGTTTTTGTTAAGTATTAAATAAATATGAAAGGAAAAGACAAAGAAAATAGAAGGAGGTGCCACTCAGATCTACGAGTGAGCACTTCCTTCTATTTTTATAATTCATGAAATCTTTTTGTCCCAGACTCTTTTTTATGATGATAATCCTAACAACAATATCGCTACTAAAGAAAGACTATTATTCAGCATGTGTAGCCAAATCGCATCCCAAAGATTATTCCGTCTGCTGTAAGCTCTGTAACAGACATAACCGATTGTCGAATAAGATAAAAGGGCAAACCAGTCCAAACTTTGCATATGATTCAAACCAAAAGCTAAAGAAGTCAATACAGCAACTAAGACATTTGACCAACCTCTAAAAACAAATTTAGAGCCTAGCCCACGAAACACAGTTTCTTCTAATAAGGGAGCAAAGATGCCAATAGAAATCATAAAGGCTGTAAAATAAGGTCCCCCTAGATCTTTGAGAGCCGCTAAAGCTTCAACAACGAGTTGTTGATTTTCTGCTTCTTCCGGTAATCCAAAGAGTACACGGAAAATACCAAAAATAAGATTGGCACCCATAATGATTCCCCATCCAAGCAAAAGGTATTGCCATTGCTTTCGGTCAAACTGAGCTTCTCTAGATCCTGCATCTGGTTGTTTAAAGTACCATTTCATTAGGAAATAAATCACCGTAAAAGTAAGGATTAAATAGAGAATAGTCGAGCTCCACTGCTGCTCTACAGGTAAATTTTTCCCCACCAACCCAAGAGCAATCGGAATACTATTCAGAACACCAACTAATGACATAAGTAGAAACCAAACGAATATTCTACCCAATGCTTGTAAAAATTTCAAAACCATAAGTATACCTCAAGATTTAACTATTCCAAAATGCTCAAAACACGGATTCTCTCGGGAAAAGCAAGATGCCACTAGAGGGTTTGGAGATATTCCCCCAAACCCTCTAAGCATTATCCTACTATTTCTAATCAGCAACCAACATCGAGTCACCTAGTAGAGAACACCTGTCTACAAAGGCTGAAGCCATTTTAAACAAACTCTTACAGCAAATCAGCTACTGCTTGCAACAGATTCGGAATAGCTGATTGATCACTACCACCAGCCATGGCCATATCTGGTTTTCCACCACCACGACCAGCTACGATTGGGGCTAATTCTTTGATAAGGTTACCTGCATGAACATCTTTGGAACGACTCGCTACCAAGACATTGACCTTATCTCCAATTGCAGCAACCAAAACAAGTACATCGGAATAATCTCCTTGTTTCCAAGTATCTGCGAAGGTGCGAAGAGCCCCAGCATCATCCACTTCAACTTGTTTCGCAATATAACGAAGTCCCTTAGCTTCCGCCACATCTTGGAAAATTTGACCCGATGCAGCAGCAGCAGCTTTTTCTTTCAATTCCCGATTCTCTCTTTGCAACTGACGAGCTTGTTCTTGCAAGGCTTCAACCTTAGCAGGAACATCTCCTACCTGCGGTGCCTTCAGTTGACGAGCAATATCTTGTAGGAGTTTAGCTTCTTCACGGTAAGAGTTATAAGCTTCGCGACCAGTTACAGCTACAATACGACGAGTACCTGAACCAATTCCTTCTTCTTTTAGGATTCGGAAAAGACCGATCTCAGAAGTATTACCAACGTGGGTACCTCCACAAAGCTCTACAGAGTAATCTCCAATAGAAACCACACGTACTTCTTTGCCATATTTTTCGCCAAAGAGAGCCATCGCTCCCATATCTTTAGCAGTAGCGATATCTGTTTCTACCGTTTCAACAGCCAAAGCGTCGTTAATTTTCCTATTGACATCTGCTTCAATTTGCGCCAATTCCTCTGGCTTCACTGCTTCAAAATGAGTAAAGTCAAAGCGAAGGAAGTCTTTTTCATTCAAAGAACCAGCCTGAGTGGCATGCTTACCGAGAACTTCATGAAGGGCTGCATGGAGCAAGTGTGTGGCAGTATGGTTTTGCATCACACGGCGACGACGATCCTTATCAAGAACTAAGTGATACACTCCATCTTTAGTTAGTGGTACCAATACCTCTACCTTATGAAGCGGCTGACCATTTGGAGCCTTTTGTACATCTACAACATGGGCAAGCACTTGACCATGTTCATCCAGGATTTGACCATGGTCTGCTACCTGACCACCCATTTCTGCATAAAATGGCGTTTGATCAAAGATAAGATAAGCTTCACCGGACTCAATACGATCAACTTCCACATCTCCTTGCACTAAAGCTAGCAAGCGACCATCAGCTTCTTGAACATTGTACAAGAAAGTACTTGGAACCGTTAGAGCTTGTAAAATCTCATTTTGACTTCCCATAGAGGTCCCTTTAACCACAGAAGCTCGTGCCCGATCTTGTTGGGCCTTCATTTCTTGATCAAAACCATCCTTATCAACTGTCCAGCCTCGTTCCTCTGCGATCTCTTCAGTTAATTCTACTGGGAAACCATAAGTGTCATAGAGTTTAAAGGCAGCTTGACCAGAAATAACGGTTTCTCCTGATTTTTCCATCTCAGCGACAATTTCATCAGCATAGCTTTGCCCTGCAGTCAGAGTACGGGCAAAAGATTCTTCCTCATTTTTAACAATTTTTTGGATAAAGTCTTGTTTTTCCAGCACTTCTGGATAATAGGACTCCATAATTTGCCCCACTGTTGGTACTAAGCGGTACATAAATGGTTCATGGATTCCCAATTTTTGTCCATGGCGAGCGGCCCGACGAAGCAAGCGACGAAGCACATAACCACGACCTTCATTTCCTGGTAAAGCTCCATCTCCAATCGCAAATGCCAATGAACGAATATGGTCAGCAATAACCTTAAAGCTCATATTCTCACCTTCTGGATCATAGGTTTTCCCAGATAGCACTTCGACTTCCTTGATGATTGGCATAAACAAGTCTGTCTCAAAGTTGGTTTTAGCCCCTTGCATAACTGCTACGAGACGCTCAAGTCCTGCTCCCGTATCAATATTTTTATGAGGAAGTTCCTTGTATTCACTTCGTGGTACACTTGGATCCGCATTAAATTGAGATAGAACAATATTCCAAATTTCAATATACCGATCATTTTCGATATCTTCCGCTAGAAGACGAAGTCCAACCTTATCCGTATCAAAAGCTTCACCCCGGTCGAAGAAAATCTCAGTATCTGGACCAGAAGGACCTGCACCAATTTCCCAGAAATTATCCTCAATTGGAACTAAGTGATCTGGTTCAACCCCTACTTCAATCCAACGGTTGTAGGAGTCTTTATCATCTGGATAGTATGTCATATACAATTTGTCTTTAGGAAAGGCAAACCACTCTGGACTTGTCAATAACTCCCAAGCCCAAGTAATCGCTTCATCCCGGAAATAATCTCCAATAGAAAAATTCCCTAGCATTTCAAACATCGTATGGTGACGAGCTGTTTTTCCAACATTCTCAATGTCATTCGTCCGAATTGATTTCTGAGCATTGGTAATTCGTGGATTTTCTGGAATAACCGAACCATCAAAATATTTCTTCAAAGTTGCAACTCCAGAGTTAATCCATAGTAAAGTTGGATCATTAACCGGAACTAAATTCGCTGAAGGTTCTACAGCATGACCCTTAGATGCCCAAAAGTCTAGCCACATCTTACGAATCTCAGCACTCGTCATATATTTCATATTTCTCTCCTTTAAAGCTTATTCAAAAAAGACAAGTCCAATCGACGAAGGGCGTCAAAACGCGGTACCACCTTCCTTCGATGAACTTGTCATCCTCATTACAATTCTTCAAAAATTCTCTCAAGTAGCAAGATAAGACTCAACTAGTAGCTTGCACCAACCGCCACCTCTCTGCTAAGTTGTCTGTATTATCCATTCTTGATACATTTATTATACTCTAAGTAACTCTTTTGTCAACTACTTATCTTCAGAGCTGCTAGCTTCTTCTCCAGTTGCATTCATATATTGTGAGAAGGCATTTTGGAAGGCTGGATCTTTAACCTTAATGTTAGCTTCTTCCATTTCCTTAGCTACAACACTTTGGATAAAGGCAGCGTCTGTACGTTTTTCAGCTAAGATAATATTTTCCAATTGTTTTTGATAATCTTTCCAATTGTCTTTTTTCTGGGTTTTATTCGTTAGCTTAACGACATAATAACTCGTAGACAAGGTTGAAGTATCTGACACCTTAATAACATCAGAAATACCATTGTTATCCAAGGCAAAAGCAGCTTTTTTAACATCTTCTGGAAGTGAGGTTGAAGCAGAATCAAATTTCACTTCTCCACCCTTTTCCTTAGTGTCTTCATCAACTGTATTATCTTTTACAAGCTGGGTAAAATCTTCACCCTTTTTAGCTTTTTCAGCTACTTCTTTTGCCTTATTTTCATCCGTCAAACGAATAACTTGGGCAGTGACTTCTGGTGTATAGTTTTCAAAAGCTGCTTGGTAGTTTTCATCGGTCAATTCTTTTTTAGCTGCTTCATTCACAGCATATTCAACCAATTTATTAGTCCGAATTTGTTCCCGATAAGTATCCGTTGTCAATCCTTCCTGAGCTAAAACTTGTTGGAAACGATCTCCATAGGTTTGCAAGCTCTTGTTGTATTCTTCAGATACTTCATCATCACTGACCTTATCTCCGTATTTTTTTTCGAAGACTTCGTTAATGGTCATGGTCAAGAGAACTTGTTGAGCCTGAGTATTATTTTTCACCTTATCATAATATTCAGCAACAGTGATGGTATTTCCCTTCATGGTGATAACATCCGTATTATTATCGGTCTCACGTGCGCAGGCTGCAAGAGCTACCACAGACAAGAGCGTGATAGCTCCAATTTTGATTTTTTTCATACTTTGGTTTACTCCTTTTTACAATAACTTAAATAGTATATCACATCTTGACTTAATTGCGCCTTAATTATAGGTTTTCTTGGAGAAATTCCACGGAATCTGCTTCTTTTTTAACCATAAGTAGGCCATCTCCCAATGGAAGATAGGACACCATTAAATCAGGATGTTGGTCAACAACTGCAAAAAGTTTGTGTAAGCCACGATAAATAGCTCTTTGGCCTCTCCGAATCTCTCCAGAATCCTTGGCAATGTCTCCCCCCTGGAAAACATCGTCAAAAATCAAGATTCCTCCTTTGGGTAATAATTCCAAAAGATCTGGTAAAAAAACCACATACTTGGATTTAGCCGAATCAACGAAGATAAAATCAAACGTGTGACCCTTCAAATCCTTTAAAATGTCCTGAGCTTCTCCTTCCAAGAGGCGAATTTGTTTTCCTTCCTCAAAGCGGGCAAAATTCTCTTTCGCCAACTGAATCATTTCTGGATTGCGGTCAATCGTTACTATTTCTGCTTCCGGAAGAGCCTCTGCCATCATCAATGCAGAAAAACCAATAGCTGTTCCTACTTCTAAAATTTTCTGAGGTGCCAGCGCTTGTAAAAAGAAGCGGAAGAAAGCCACTGTTTCCTTAGGAATAATCGGTATATTCTCAGTAGCTGCAAAAGCCTGTAGATCTTGTAAAAAAGCCGGCAAGGCCTGATCTTGTTGCCTCATAAACTCTACAATTCCTTGCTGAACAACCGGACGTCTCATATTAGGATTGGAATGCTCTGAATAAGTCTTAACCATTACAAAACTCCTAACTCTTGGGCCAAGTTTTCCAACTCATCTAAACGACGCTCAAAGACAGCAAAAGCATCATTTAAATAATCTTCTACCTCCATGTTGACCCCAGCTTTGGAGATAACAGCTAATGGATAATCAGAGTTGCCCGCTTTCAAATAATTGATATAGGCTTCCCGATCCTCATCTGTACCATGAACAATCTTATCTGCTAAGGCAGACGCGGCTGCAAATCCTGTCGCATATTGGAAAACATAATAGTTGTAATAGAAGTGTGGAATCCGTGCCCACTCATATTGAATTTGCGGATTCTCCTCTACCGACAATCCATAATACTTGGCATTCAAGTCTCCATACGTTTGATTGAGGAAGTCACTTGTTAGTACCTGTCCTTCTTGATCAGCCTTATGAATCAGTTGTTCAAATTCCGCAAATTGTGTTTGACGAAAGACAGTTCCACGAAAACCATCCAAGTAATGATTTAAAATGGCAAAACGGCTTTCCTTGTCTTCCACAGAAGCCAATAATTTCTCAGTTAGAATATTCTCATTGGTCGTGGAAGCAATCTCAGCTAAAAAGATAGAATAATCACCATAAACATACGGTTGTGTTTCACGACTATAGCTTGAATGCATAGAATGTCCTGTTTCGTGAACCAAGGTATAAAGATTATCCAAGTTATCCTGCCAATTCAAGAGCATATAAGCCTTGGTATCATAAGAACCACCAGAATAAGCTCCAGATCGTTTCCCCTTGTTTTCATAAACATCAATCCAACGATTGTCAAAAGCCTCTTTAACTTTTGATAGATAATCATCTCCGAGAACCGCAAGAACCTCTTTGGATTTTTCCAAAGACTCCTCGTAAGAAATTGAAAGATTATTGCGACTTAATGGCGTATAAATATCATACATCCGAATATCGTCAAGCCCTAAAATTCGAGCCTTAAGCGCCACATACCGATGCAATAGTGGCAAATGACGATTAACAGCCTTCAGCAGAGTATCATAAACAGACTCTGGAATAAAGTTAGCTGCTAAGGCAGCTTGACGAGCTGATTGGTAATTCCGAACCTGAGCTTGGTAATTGTGAACCTTAACAGTGGTCTGCAAGGTCTTAGCATAAGTATGCTGGTATTGTTCATAAATACTATAAAGAGCCTCGTAAGCATCCTTACGCACGCGCCGGTCGTCTGATTCCATAAAGTGAATGTAGTTGCCATGAGTCAATTGCACCGCATCACCGTTTTCATCTTCAATAAATGGCAAAACAATATCGGCATTATCTAAAATCTCGAACATCTCAGACGCTGATCCAAAAATTTCAGATGCCCCTGCCAACAAGGCCTCTTCTTTTGGACTTAAAACATGCTCTTTTTGGAAAAGCAAACGATCAAAATAATGACGATAAAGATTTAGACCTGGCTCCTCCGCCATATACGACTCCAACTGCTCCCTTGTCACAGCCATAAATTCTGGCTCATAGAAGGCAAAAGTCTGTCCAAAACGTGCATAGAGACCATTAATTTGAGAATAGAGTTCTTGATAGGCTGATACACGCGTATCTTCATCCTGCTTCATTGAAGCATAAACATACAACTTCTCCAAACGACGCATAAGGCTCAGTTGCAACTCTGTAATCTCGAGTAAGTTCTGGGCAGAATCCAAAAGATGTCCTGCCAAATCACTCCCCTTGGCCACATCTGCCTCTAGAGAAACAAACTCATCACGCCAAGCCTGATCATCCGCAAACACACTGGTCAAATCCCAGGTATATTCTACATTGATTTCATTACGTTCTTTACTCATAAGATTCCTCCAATGTCCTTATTATATCACTAGTTTTCTAAAAGGGTACTCTCCCACTAGAATTCTTATGATCTTACTTCAACATTGCCACACAGTCATCCCATTGCTCTGAGTATACGGAGTTATAAGTCTATTCAGGTTTCAGTCCATATTCTCTAACTCTATTTTTAACCCCTTATCATTAACTCCAATCTCTACTACTGATTCCCATAAATAACAGCTGAGCGACTACTCTCTGTTATTTTCTTGCTTCCACATTCGGTAATAAAAAGGAGAATACAATACCTGACTGTGAATATTCCGTTCTTGAGCATAGAAGGCTATAAACTGCTCCTCATATTCCCTTTCAAAAGCTGATTGAGGTCTGTGATGATTCCTAGCTTTGACTGGCAAAATTTGTGGATACCAATCTGCCAAAGTACGGGTCAAAAGATTATTCCCCTCCTGATAAGCTTGAAATTGTTGCTCAACCCAATAAGGATTCCGATAACGCAATTCCCTAGCCAGGTAACTAGGAAAATGGGGATCCAACTTCCCTTGAAAAGAGAAGACGTGTCTTTGCTGATAAGGCCAACGTAAGACCTCCCTCAATGATTCTCGAAAGAACGGAAACGTTTTTACCAAACCTTGGCAAGTTCCATGTAGATCTTGATGCAATAAATAGTGCAAGATTACAATCTCATTCTCCAAATCAAGATTCCAAAAAAAGTAACCACAAGTAGGACTAAACTGCAAAGAATTTCTCTGCAAAACTGTTAGTCGTCGTTTTAAAAAATGTCTGGAACCCAATAGCCACACTACTGGAATCCCCAAATGCTGATAAGCTTGGTTCCTTTTTTCAAATTCATCTTGTCCTAAAGGGCTACATTGAACTTCCAAGGCTAAATTGTCAGATAGCAGTAAGTCTGACACGAGTCCTTCTACAGAATGTGCTACTTCAACTGAAACACGCTCACTTTGCTGTGCCCAGCTAAAGAGTTTAGCCTTAAGGTTTAGGTGCTCTGCTCCCTCATTCAAACTAATAAAGTCGCAAGCCTGATCAGCTTGATGAGCAAAATGCGGTCGAACTTTTGGACCACTTTTTAGAACAAGCGATTGATGGCAGGCTGGGCAAAAAAATACCTCTCCCTGAGGGAGAGGATCTGTCAATAAGTGGTGAAGATGTCCTTGAGCATCTAGGGCTTGAAACATTCTTTATTCCTCCTCATCTTCTTTATTCGAATTTAGGAGAATAATTTTTCACTTTTGGATTCATCCACACGAAGAAAGGGAATCATCAACAGAACTAGAAGCAACAGTCCAACCATAACCCAAGACATCAGTTCATAACCAGAACTGTCGATTAACCAACCTGCCCAGGTTTGAACGACAATTGAAAGAAGACTTTTAGCTGTCTGAATCAAGGCCATTCCAGTCATAACAAAACGTGGACCAACCAAGGTACTGACCAATTTTAAAGTCAGCATAATTAAGGTCATATTGGCCGCATGTTTAGCTAAGAGTGTCCCCAAAATCTTAAAACTTAGGGGAGCAGCTAGACCAAAAAAGACAAATTGTAAGGTCATGAAAAAGAGCGGGAATAACATTAGAATCTTGCTAGGGTAGCGGTCCATAAATAAGTAGGAATAAAAAATCAAAGGTGCCTCACAGATAACAGCTAGTGAAACAACTGTTGAAGCTTGACTTACAGACAGACCGCTAGCTTCTAGCATAGCTGGGATATAGGTATGACCTACATTGGCCACACCTGAAAAGAGGGCAATGATAAGTAAGGCAAGAAGATAAGGACGATTCTTGAGAACATCATTCAGAAATGATTCCTCTTGTTGCTTCTCAACCTCTACCTCTTCTTTCTCAAACGAAAGGCCAAGCACGCCTAATATTGAAATCACCATGGTTCCCAAAAAAGCCACATAAATAGCTTGAGGATGAATGAGTTGGTAGAGAACACCCGCCATCTGAGTTCCCGTTGCATAACCAATTGTCCCCCAAACACGAATTGAGCCATATTTATAGGGCGATTTAGCAGCCAATAAATCCATAACGGGATTGATGCCGTTAATCATCATAATGGCCAAACTATATCCTAAAACAAGACCCCACAAATGGTTAGAAAGTAAAAAAATAACCCCACCTGCTAAAGCTAAACCTAAACCTGCTAACGTCACCGGCTTAATCCCTAAGCGATCATTCAAATAGCCCAAAATAGGTTGGGATACGACAGAGGTAAAAAACGACACCGATACCACCAAAGAAACCTGACTGGCCGAATACCCTAAATCCAACATGTAAATGGACAAAATAGCTGAAAATAAAGCCCAGGAAAGATAAAAAAAGGTATACATCAGAAAATAACGAAAATATAGGGAAGCAGACCGCTGCACACGCAACTCCTTTCAATTTCAAAGATAAAGCAGGGGAATAAGACAGTAACAATGTTTGAAAAAGTTATTGTCTTATTCCCACCCTATAAAAACTCTATTAAACTATGGAAGCTAGACTAGCAACCGTTACACGAAGTATCCTACTTTACTTCTTTCGTTTTGATTGGCCCTTCTTTGTCTCACCCTTACCATTTTTAGTAAAGAACAGGCGAAGCAATAGAATAATCAAAGCTAAAAGAAATAAAATTGGGATGAGTAATAACCATTGATAGTGTTCCAGGATACTAATAGCCGTGACCTTTTCTGTCTTACTTTTGGACTTGTTCTCTACTTTTTGTGCAGAGGCAAATAGTGAATTATCCTTGGTCACCTTGTAAGTAACATCCAATTGTTCAGTGATCGGATTTAGGCCATTGTTAACTGTAAGTTGGTCATCTTTAACCTCAATGCTTGGGGTCGTTCCCTTTTTCACCGTTGCATAGACATCTTGATCTACTTTGTATTTTTGACCATCTACATCTACCAAACCTTTATCCAAGACCTTTTTATACTCATAATCATTAAAGGCTTTTTCAAGAAGGGCATTTCCGAATGGATGGCGATAGTATTCCCCATTTTGGTCGGCCCAGTCACCAACCCCCATAATCAACTCTACAAAACGCTCGCCTTTACGCTCACCAGTAGCAATATAATTAAAGGCTCCTGCTGGACTAGATCCTGTTTTTAGTCCATCGACACCCTCTAGCCCATATAACGCTCCAGCTACAGAATAATTATAGGTTTCAAACGTCTCCTCATAAGGAGTTCCTTTTTTAACGGTCACAACTGGATCACTGGTGTAATTTAAGATATCTGGATACTTATTCACAAAGTTTACACCAAGAATGGCCATATCACGCGCTGTCGTCTGATTCTCTTTGGTATTGTCATAGCGCTGCGGAGTATAATAACCACTGAAAGAGACAGCTGCTGCACCACTGGCATTGTACCACTTCGTATTACTCATACCCATTTTTTGAGATGCCTCGTTCATTTTATCGAGGAAAACATCCGCATCCCCATTTGATAGATAATCTGCCAACATAACTGTTGTCACATTGGAAGATGGGATAGCTGTCATGGTAATCAATTCATCAACTGTATAATCAACTCCAGCTACGATCTTATTATTTGAAATGGCATAGAGTCCTGCAATAGCCTGTTCACGAGGTGTGGCTGTAATAACATCATCTTTGGAGATTTCTCCCTTGTCCAAGGCTTCAAAAACCAGATATAATGTCATCAATTTACTCATACTTGCAGGATCTCGCAATAAATCTGCATTATCTTCCCAGACAACATCACCTGTTTTAGCATCTACTATAATAGAAGACTTAGGTCGGTGAATATCCAACACTTCAGGATACATTTGACGGGTGATATCCATCAACTCATCTGCAGATGCGACCAAGGGGGTCGTCACTAATAACCCCGCTAGTAAGAGGGCTCCAAGCTTTTTCATTATCAATCTCCTTATTCTCAATCTCTTCTATTCTATCATACTTTCTGTCAGCGAACTAGGCTACTCGTCTATGAAAAGGCTCAGAAATCTGATTTGCAAGCATTTTTTAATTTTTATTTAGAATAAATCCAAAAAAAATCGTCAAAAAGGCTTACATTTTTGCTAAAGTATGGTAAACTAAAACAAAAAGTTAAAAGGCATGCAACCATGATTCAGAAACGCGCTCGTTCTCAAGAAGCCATTGAACAACGTTACCGAGATATCCTCAGTGCTGCACGCAATCTCTTTCTAGTCCAATCCTATGACCAGATTTCTTTGGTCAGTCTAGCGAAACAATTGGATATTTCTAGGCCATCACTTTACACCTATTTTCCTTCCAAAGATGCTCTATTCCTTCAATTAATTAAGGAAGAAGGGTTAGACTTTGCAGCAGCAATTCGGGAGCACTTTACGCAGACACTACCGCTACAAGAATTTTGCCAGGAACTAATGAGACAAGTTCTAAATAGACCTCTTTTTATCAAGCTCTTGTCTGTTCCCTTTACCAGTTTTCAGTGTACCCAAACAGATGCTGAGATATTACAGTTTCGATCGGAGGCCATGCCGTTTTTCCAAGCACTGGCAACTACTTTTCAACAACAATTTCCAAAGGCATCAGAATCTGACATTTGGACAGCTGTCCATCAATTTTATCTAATCATCACGACCATCTCTAATTATGATTTTTTTACCCAAATTCATGTAGAAGAAAATCTTGACTTCTTTGGGAGCGATTCTCCGATTAGTCCTCTCCACTTCTATAGTAAAATGCTCTACAATCTATACAAAAATATTTAATATTTATAATATAGAAGCTTCGTGAGTCATCCTAGAAATAAAAAAGTAGCTTAGAATCCTGTCATTAGACACTGACTCTAAGCTATTTTTATCTATTCAGATTTTAAGAAGAAGGAAAATCCTAGTCTTCTTGGCCAACCCCTTTTGAAGATTCCTTCATCACAAGAATATATTGAAGGGCTTGAAGTCGCTCGAGACTCTCTTCTTCTTGATTACTAATAACGATTGTCCACCCCTCTAAATCAGGAAGCTGATAATCTCCTTTAATACTTAGGAATAGGCGGAAATCCTTTTGCAATCCACGGAAGTGAACTTCTAACCGTCCAGATCCTTCTTCAATTGGACCAAAAGTAACACGATCCAAAACATGATCGTAGGAGTCAAAAGCAAAGGTTGGGTCCGTTTCCTTACGCTGGATAAGCTGGCGAATACGCTCCAAAGCATCTGGGACAAAATCTAAACGATTCCAGTCAATCTGGTTGACTGCATCAGGCGCATTGTAAGAATTCATGGCCCGTTCTTTGTCATCAACGGTTAGCTGACCATCTGGTCCCGTTGCCAAAAGTTTAGTCCGACCGAACTCTTGACCGGCTTCCATAAAGGTCATTCCGGGCATCAGCAAGTTCAACACTGTAGCTATTTCTTGACGCTGCCAACGAATAGCAACATCTTCATGAGGATGCAATTCCTGCAAAAGATCATGCAAATTGTAGTTGTCATGAGCTTGTACATAATTGAGAACTTGAGATGGGCTCAGATAACTGCCCAAGTTGCGACTGGCCTTAAAAGCTTCTGCAACTTGATGTTCACTCCCTTGACCACTAACAAAGCCCGCCTTGAGATGACCATAAACTTCTGATCCTTTAATGGCATCACGTTGGTCATCGTTAAAGAATCCAATTCCTGGCATTAGATGCGCATTGGCTTTTTTTGCTTTCTGTTCTGGAGCCAAAACGGTTCCCATATCCCAACCCTCTCCATAAAGAAGAATACGTGGGTCAATCTCATCCATCGCTTGGCGAATCAAATTCATGGTTTCCACATCATGGATTCCCATCAAATCAAACCGGAAACCATCAATCTGATATTCCTCCACCCAATAACGGAGCGAGTCAATCATATATTTTCGGAACATGACATGCTCACTCGCTGTCTCACTGCCAACTCCCGTTCCATTTTCAAATGATCCGTCAGAAGCCATTCGGAAATAATAATCCGGCACCAAATCTTGGAAAGGACTGTTGTAGGTTGAATAGACATGGTTATAAACCACATCCATAATCACACCAATTCCAGCATCGTGATAGCTTTTCACCATCGTTTTAAAGTCTCGAATGACCTGAGCTGGTGAGAGTGAGTGATTGGACAAACTGGATTCTGGAACATTATAGTTCTGAGGGTCGTATCCCCAATTATAAAGGACCCGCCCTTCCGAATCATATTGTTTGTAACGATCCGCAATGGGTTGCAGTTGGACATAATGAACGCCCAAATCTTTAATATAGTCGAAGCCTGTTGGCCGTCCTGAATCCGTACGACTACCTGGATAGGCCGCCCCCAAATAAGTCCCTCGTAGGTTCTCTGGCACTCCAGAAGTTGGAGACTTGGTCAAATCCCGAACGTGCATCTCATAGATAACAGCTTGACTAGGATTCGAGATCCGCCAACTCGCATCTGACTCATCCGTTAACGAAAAATTCGGAATCGCTCGATCCTCTTCCGAAAGTAAGACGGATCGCAATCCATCTTCTGTAGCAGCTTGAGCATAAGGATCTCTGGTCAACCGGTCTTCAAAATCTTGGTAAACATGATACTGATATGCTAGTCCTCGAATATCCGTCGTTACCCGTGCATACCAAACACCAATATCATTTTGTCTATGATCTGTAGAAGCTACACTTCCTCTCTCCATAGGATAAATCTTCCAGACTGGAGCATCGTTAGTGGCTGCAGTATACACCACCAAATCCACTTGTTTAGCCGTCGGTGCCCAAACTTTGAACAAGGAGGCTTCCTCCCCATAACGAGCCCCTAACCAACCCTGGTAGGCCCAATATTGATCAAAACCTTGACTATGAGTTGCCATATCAAAGGCATGAGGATTACGATAACGAAATTGAGGACTAGCCATCGCCGCCTGCTTCGAATAATAGAGGGTATCATCTCCCTCAATCACCCAAATCTCCGTTCGTAAATGAACAGGTAGGAGATTCAATTCAAAATCACGAGACTGCCAAGACCAATCGTGAGCTTTAATCAGAAGCTTGGCTTTTGAAAGCGGGACTTGACTTTCATAAATTAATTCAGTAGTCATTCCAAAATAATCATAACTGGAAAAACTCACTTCTTTCCCTAAATCACCATCTTTCCACTGCCAGAGATTAACACCCGTATAGCGTCCCTCTTGACTATGGTAATGAATCAATACACGATAATGTAACATTTCTATCCTCGATCGCCTGTCAATGCATCATCTGAAATTTCATCAACATTGGCATAAAATTCTAAATGGTTCGGAAGTACTTCGAGATGTACAGGTGTATCACCACCGTACTCACCATCCAAGTTCAACATAAATTGTTGATCTTCTTCCAGAACCTCCAACTTCAGTTCTTTACTTTTAATATAGATAACATTGGAGTCTGTGACATGCTGACCACCATTGATAGCTTGAATGATTAAAGACATCATGTCGAAGATTCGATCTGTTTTGACAATAATCAGGGTAAAATTCCCATCATCCAACTTAGCATCTGGCGCCAGTTTCTCAAATCCAGCAATGGAATTCGTCAGAGCTACAAAGATTAATGAAACCTTTCCCTCAAAGACCCCATCATCATATTCCAAACGAATTTTCCGTGATTTGGCCTTAGGCAACATCTCCGCTCCCTTGGCTACATAAGCTAGATAGCCCAAACGGGTCTTAATATTACTTGGCACACTATAGGTCAATTCCGACAAGGTTCCCGCAGCTGCAATATTGATAAAATGCTTATTCCCATAAGCCCTTCCAATATCCATTTCCACCAATTGATTTTGAGCAATAACCCTAGCCGCAGCGACCGGATCTCCCATGGGAATTTTCAAAGCTCGAGCATAATCGTTGGTTGTTCCGACTGGAATAAAAGCCATACGAGGCCGTGTTTCCAAATGTGCAATACCATTTACAACCTCATTAATGGTTCCATCGCCACCAGCTGCAATAACCAAATCAAAACCAGCTCGAGCCGCCCTTTCGGCTTCCTTTTGAGCTGAAAATGGGAGAGGAGTTGTTTGATACGCTGATGTTTCATAACCAATATCTTCTAAAACATCCAAGACATCGGCAATGTAGCGTTTCATAATCTCCTGTCCTGAAGTCGGATTATAAATCAAGCGGGCTCTTTTTCTTTCTTCTGCCATCACAATTCCTCCAACCAGGCTTCATCTTGAATTGGAATGCCCAACTCTTGTGCCTTGGTCAACTTACTGCCGGCATCCTCACCAGCCACAACTAAGCTTGTTTTTTTCGAAACTGAGCCGGTCACCTTAGCTCCTAGAGCTTCCAGTTTAGCCTTAGCTTCTGAACGCTTCAGACGATTCAGTTTTCCAGTTAAGACTACCGTTTGTCCCGAGAGAATTCCATCCTCTACTTTTTTCTGGCCTAAATAATTGAGATTCAGTCCAGCGACTTTCAATTCTTCTAGGAGTTCCTGAGCCTCTTCATGGGCAAAATAATGACTAAGGCTCTGGGCTACCACTGGCCCAATTCCCTCAATCCCTACGATTTCTTCTTCACTAGCCTGGCTCAATACCGTCAGCGATTCAAATTTTTCCAAAAGAAGGCGACTGGCTTTAGCCCCCACAAATCGAATACCAAGGCCAAATAAAAGTCGATCAGCAGAATTCGTTTTGGAAACTTCCAAGGCATCTAGCAACTTCTGACTGGACTTCGTCTGCACCCCATCCAGGTTCACGAGATCATCCAATTGTAAACGATAGAGGTCACTAACACGAGAAACCAATTTGGCTTCAAACAACTTGTCAATCATAGAAGGCCCTAAGCCTTGAATATTCATGGCAGCTCTGCTAGCAAAATGAATTAAACGTTCTCGGAATTGGGCAGGACACTGCGGATTCACACAACGCAAGGCCACTTCATCCTTCAATTGCTCCAGTTCTGACTGACAACTTGGGCAGTGCGTCGGAATCTCTAAAAGCTGACTTCCCTCCTTGCGTTGACTCAACACAACATGAGAGACGGCTGGAATAATATCCCCAGCCTTATAGACAACAACCGTATCACCCTGATGAATATCCTTCTCCAAGATGTAATCACGATTATGCAAGGTTGCTCGACTAACTGTCGTTCCTGCTAGTTGCACCGGACTCAAATTTGCCGTTGGTGTCACAACACCTGTCCGACCAACAGTCCAGTCTACCGACACCAATTGCGCTTCTTTTTCTTCTGCTGGGAATTTATAAGCAATAGCCCACTTGGGATACTTAACCGTAAATCCTAACTCTTCTTGCATAGCTAGATCATTAACCTTAATGACCATACCATCAATCTCGTAAGGTAAATTGTCACGAGTTTCTTGAATTTCTTGGATAAATTCCCAAACTTCTGCCATAGTCCCAACTGTTTTTCGAAGCGGATTGACTACAAAACCAAGTTGGTCTAAATTCTCCAAAACCGATTCTTGACTCGTTGCAGACCAAGGGCTAGCTACCTGATATAAGAATGTAGCTAGTTTACGATCTGCTACCACCTGCGTATCCAATTGCCTCAAAGTTCCAGCCGCCGCATTCCGAGGATTTGCAAAACTGGCTTCCCCTTCTTGCTCCCGCTTCTGGTTCAAATCCTGAAAAGCCATCTTAGGCATATAGCATTCCCCACGAACCGTGATATCTATCGCTTGTGGTAAACGTAACGGAATGTCTTGAACCCGACGAAGATTCTCTGTAATGTCTTCGCCAACCTGACCATCTCCCCTAGTAGCTCCAGCAACTAGAACACCCTGCTCATAGGTAAGAGAGACAGAGAGTCCATCAATTTTAATCTCACAAACATATTGGACTTGCGGGAATTCCTTGCGAACTCGTTGATCAAATTCTTCCAACTCCTCCAAACTAAAAGCATCCTGCAAACTAAAAAGAGGGTAGACATGCTGGTACTTGGGAAATCCTTCCAAAACCTTACCACCTACACGATGGGTGGGACTATCTGGTCGTACCCATTTAGGATTCTCTGCTTCCAATTTCACCAATTCACGATAAAGACGATCATACTCCTTATCTGAAACCAGAGGTTGATCCTGTTCATAATAAGCCTGGGCATAGCGATTCAGCTCCTCGACCAATTCAATCATTCTTTCTTCCATGCCCCTATTTTATCATATTTCTACCTGTTTTTTACGCAAAAAAAGACCGATAAAACCACCGTTTCATCGATCCATTTCTCATTAAAAAAGCGTTCGTAATCGTTTTTCCATATTTTGGAAAAGCAAGGCTCCCAACAGAAGCGAAAGCAGCTCCCCCAGTCCTGTCGTAAACCAAGTCAAAACAAAAGGAAGACCTTGCAAGAGGTGTAATTCCAAGGCAATCGTAAACATAGAACTGGCGAAAAAAAGAGAAAAGAAAAAATATCCCTTATCAAAAAGACTCAGTATTTTTCCTTGTCCCACAAAGGACTTGAACAGCCATACACCTAGAGAAACAAATACTAAGGTTGAGCCCCCACCTACAAAAACATCCACCAGACCAAAACTATAAAAATTGGCAATCATACATCCCAAGGTTAAAGAAAGGATATATTTAGGATGTAAAAAGGCAAAAAAATTCAGCATCTCTGACAAACGTAACTGATAAGCTCCGTAGCTCAAGGCATTAAAGGGAGGCAATACCGTTAACAAAACATAGAGTGCTGCTAGTAAAGAGATCTGAGCCAGATCTTTTGTGCTTAATGATTTCATAAAAACTCCTTTAGCGGCTTTACCGCGTCTAATATGCTTGACGAAAGAAGGAAGCGTCAAGGGTTGCCTAAGCAACGGTCTCAGTATAGCACATTTTTTGGCTTTATGATAGACTAGTTCCTATGAAAACACTTATTAAAAATTTTTTTGCCAATGAAGTTCTGTCCTACCTTTTTTTTGGCGGTCTTGCAACCTTAGTCTATCTTATTCTACGAACTAGCTTCTTCTATGTAACCCAAGAAGCGGTACTCTCTACCGCAATAGCAAACATTCTAACCATTCTGTTCGCCTTTATCACCAATGATTTGTTTGTGTTTAAACAAAACAGTCCTGGACGTTGGCAACGACTTATAAAATTCTTCATGGCTCGTCTGGGCACCTTCCTTTTAGATATTGGACTCACCTTTATATTTGTGACCCAATATCCTGGTATCATCGGTCAATTTGTCAACAACAACCTGAACTTAGTTGATGGTATTGTTGCACTAACCTCTCAAGTACTCATTATTATTCTAAATTATGTCATTAGTAAACTTTTTGTTTTTACAAACAATCAAGGCTAGGATATCCTCAATGTCATTAAGTTAGGGCGGCTGATAAAGACTTCAATGAAACACAATTGACTGATTGGGGCAGAATCCAAGAATCAATTGTGTTTTTTTCGTTTTTTGAGCACAATGAAGATGAGGTTGCTATCCTCTCATTTTTTATTGGTATTTTTCGTATAATCATGCTACTCTATAGTTGAAGCCTCTTACATACCGAGTTGTTTTTCTTCTCTTCGTGGTCCGATGGGGACGTATCGGTGTAAGGTGTCGTTGGACATAGGCTTCTAAATC
>NZ_JBTGGE020000037.1:0-19080 GCF_054331515.2 Streptococcus sp. 10F2
TTAAAAAAGGTCACAAAAACCTTTATTTGGTATGCACAAAAAGACCACTTTTGAAAGTCTGATGGAATTATGAGCTTTCAAATGTGGTCTTATTTTAAATTCTAGGTCTTAACTTAATGACATTGCCAAAAATCGGGAAGCTTTTTCTTAACCAAGATAACGTTGAAGGAATTCACGTGTTCGATTTTCTTTTGGATTTGTAAAGATATCTTCTGGACGTCCTTCTTCAGCGATCACGCCTTTATCCATGAAAATGACTCGACTGGATACGTCACGGGCAAATTCCATTTCGTGTGTTACCACAATCATGGTCAAGCCTTCTTGGGCCAAGTCTTTCATGATTTTGAGAACCTCACCGACCATTTCAGGATCCAAGGCTGATGTAGGCTCATCAAAGAGAATAGCGTCAGGATTCATGGACAAGGCACGGGCAATTGCAACCCGTTGTTTTTGTCCACCAGAGAGTTGTTTAGGTTTGGCTAACCAATACTGCTCTCCCATACCAACCTTGTTGAGGTTTTCCTTAGCGATTTTTTCGGCTTCAGAGCGTTCTCGTTTGAGAACGGTTGTTTGAGCAACGATGGCATTTTCCAAGACATTGAGATTCTCAAAGAGATTGAAGTTTTGGAAAACCATTCCCAATTTTTCACGATAGGTTGTGAGGTCGTGTTCATCTGCTAAGACGTCTTTTCCGTGGTAGAAGATTTCCCCTGCACTTGGTGTTTCAAGCAAGTTAATGGAGCGGAGGAAGGTTGATTTTCCACTTCCTGAGCTTCCGATAATGGAGATTACTTCTCCCTTGTTTACGGTTAAGGAAATGTCTTTTAGGACTTCGTTTTGACCGTAAGATTTTTTTAGGTTTCTAATTTCAAGAATAGTTTGCGTCATTTAACCACCTCTGTTTGCATTTGATTTGCTCCGGTAGTGTATGTATCAGTATCTAGACGACGTTCTACATAACGTAAGATACGGGTTACGGTAAAGGTAAGAACGAAGTAGATAATAGCAATTACGGTAAAGGTTTGGAAATATTGGTAGGTTTGAGTTGCAACGGTATTTCCAGCAAAGTAGAGTTCAACAACGGAGATTACGTTCAATACGGATGTATCTTTGATGTTTACAACGAACTCATTACCTGTAGCAGGAAGGATGTTGCGGATAACCTGTGGCAAGACAACCTTACGCATGGTTTGACTATGATTCATTCCCAAAGCAGTGGCAGCTTCGAATTGCCCTTTATCAACGGCAAAGATACCACCACGGACAATTTCACTCATGTAGGCACCAGTGTTGATGGAAACAATAAAGATGGCTGCAAGTGTCCGGTCAATGTCTATTCCAAAGGCTTGGGCAGTTCCGTAGTAGATAACCATGGATTGTACAATCATCGGTGTACCACGGAAAATTTCAATATAGGCATTGAGGAACCAACCAAAGAGTTTTTGGAAAAAGGCTAGAGCTTTTGTTTTAGCTTGAGGAGCTGTTCGATAAACGCCAATTAAGAGTCCAATACCAGTACCGACAACAGTACCAATAATCGAAATCAAAAGGGTGATACCAGCTCCGCGTAAGAATTGAGAGCCGTTATTTTGAACAATGCCTAGCATTTGTTGGAAGAAGTTTGGTGTTTCTTCCTCGGTATCACTTTCAAGTGGCTGGCTTTTGATCATCTCATCCATTAAGGCTACTTGTTGCTCAGATGAAATTTCCGCAATAGCCGCATTTACTTCATCAACGCGTACATCGTCTTTACGCATTCCTACAGCAGTTGTAACCTCTTCATCACTGGTTTTGAAGCCAGGATCTAGGTTGACCATCTTAAAGATAGAGTTTGCATCTTCAGCTGTGAGAGCTTCAGGTCGTTCAGAGATGTACCCGTCAATAACTCCTGCTTCTAAAGCTTGACGCATTTGAGCAAAGTCGCCCATAGCTGTTTCTTTGGAAGCCCCGTCGATTTGGTCAATCAAGTCGTATAAGTAAACTCCCTGTTGTGATGTGAGTTTGGTTCCTTTGAAATCAGCTAGTGATTTGGCATTGGCATAGTCGGAATCTTTTCGAACAACGATAACCGGTTGACTACGGTAGTAGCTGTTAGAGAAGGCAATCTCTTTGCGACGTTCTTCAGTTGGACTCATCCCTGCGACGATGATGTCGATTTTCTTAGAGGTTAGGGCAGGGATTAATCCATTCCAAGTTGTTTTAACGACTAATGGTTTCTTTCCAAGCTTCTCAGCTATTTTTTTAGCGATTTGTACATCATAGCCATTGGCATATTGGTTTGTGCCTTCAATTTGAACGGCACCGTTACTGTCGTCGTCCTGTGTCCAGTTAAACGGAGCATAGGCTGCTTCCATCCCAACTCGAAGATAGTCATCTGCATAGGCTGGATTAACCCAAGCCAACATCAGTGCTAAGCCCGTGAGTAGGGTAATTACTAACTTTTTCATAGGAACCTCCTTCTGAATTTCTTTCATTGTAATGGAAAAAGGTAGACAAATCAATATAATTTTTTAGTGAAAACGTTTTAAAGTGTATTCTGATGTGTTTTCACGCCGCGAACCTTTATAGGCAGGTTTGGTTCGAGAATCTTTTTGTTGCTCCTTCGTTTCCTGTGGTATAATTATGTCTGTTATGGAGGATAAAAGCAAATGATGCTGATTGAAATTTTAAAAGCAATTTTATTTGGAATTGTAGAGGGAATTACAGAGTGGTTACCGATTTCAAGTACGGGACATCTACTCTTACTTCAGGAGTTTGTGAGCTTTAAAGGGGTGTCTGCTGGATTTATGGATATGTTCAATGTGGTTATCCAGCTTGGAGCCATTTTGGCTGTTGTTGTGATCTATTTCGATAAGCTAAACCCTTTTAAACTAGGAAAAACTAAAAAAGAGGTTAGTCAAACGTGGTCTCTGTGGTCTAAGGTTTTAGTGGCTATTTTACCAGCTATGGTGATTGGCGTTCCCCTAGATGATTGGTTTGAAACTCATTTTTACAATCCAGTCTCGATTGCTCTAATGTTGATTATTTACGGGGTTGCCTTCTTGGTTATTGAGAGGCAGGAATTCGTGAAGCATCCAACTATTACGAAACTCGAGGAGTTACCTTATGCTACGGCTTTCAAAATTGGACTATTCCAGGTCTTGGCTCTGTTTCCTGGTACCAGTCGTTCAGGGGCTACCATTGTGGGAGGTCTTTTGAATGGTACGAGCCGTTCAGTAGTGACAGAGTTTACCTTTTTCTTGGGAATTCCCGTTATGTTTGGAGCTAGCGGAGTGAAGGTGTTGAAATTTATCTTGAATGGTAATACTTTAACAGGGGCTGAAGGTCTGCTATTGGGAGTGGCGATGCTAACAGCTTTTGGGGTCAGCCTTTATGCGATCCGCTTCCTTACCGGTTACGTTAAGCAGAACGATTTTACAATTTTTGGAAAATACCGGATTGTACTTGGAGTATTACTGCTTATCTATGCGGGGGTACGTGCCTTTTTAGCATAAGGTGGAAAGAGACAGTTGCTCATTCATTTAAGCGTCTTTGTTATCGTTGATTACAGAAGTAGGGGCACAGTAGTCAAGAGATGCTTTTTTCGGCTATTAGAGGTCATCAAATCCTCTCGGTCACTGTGCAGGGTGGGACTAATAAAGAATTTTTAGAAAAATGAATGCAGTCCCCCTCCTTTTTTGAAATCTAAAGGAAATTCAAGTATACTGGAGAATGAGGTAATTAAATGAAGATGAAACAATTAAATGATCGAACCATTAAAATTTCGATCAGTATGAAAGATTTGGAAGAAAGAGGAATGGAATTGGCAGATTTCCTGATGCCTCAGGAAAAAACCGAGGATTTCTTCTACACTATTTTGGATGAATTGGAGCTTCCTCAGCATTTTCTAGATTCAGGGATGCTAAGTTTCCGCGTAACACCAAAACCAGACCGCTTAGATGTATTTGTGACTAAATCGGAGGTCGATCAGGCGATTGATTTTGAAGATTTTGACTTTGATGAAATGCCTCAAATGGAGGACTTTCCAGATATGGAACCGGAAGAATTCATCAAAGCGATGGAAGAGGCCCTAAAGGAATACAGCCAGGATCCACAATCGGATAAATTGTTAAGTGAGCTGGATACCTTCCGGAAACAAGTTGAGACGGATCAAGAAGAAGCGGTGGATGCTACAGAGTCAGAAGCAACGACGGAGACAAAAGCCAAAAATCACTTTTTGTATTATGTCCTACAATTTTCAGATTTTGACAATGTTTTAGCCTATGTAGATCTGATTGATTATGAGTATGACGGATCAGAGTTGTATAAATACAAAGGGCACTATTATTTGACTGTTTTGGTGAATACTAGTCACATGCCAGGGAAGTATCCAGTGTATCTAATGGCTAGGATACGAGAGATGGCGGAAGAGTCGCAGGTAACCAGACCGGTTCTACAAGAGCACGGAACGATTCTTCTATATGGGACTGCGATTGAAGAGTTACAAAGGATTTGATTATGGTACCCTTTGCCCTTTCCTTTATTTTGGCCCTGATTGCAACGTTTTTGGGAAGTATTCTGTTGACACCCTTAGTTCGATTGTTGGCCTTTCAGCTTGGAGCTGTGGATCAGCCGAATGCAAGGCGGATTAATAAGAAGCCTATGCCAACTGCTGGTGGTTTGGCAATCTTTTTGTCCTTTAGCTTGGTGAATCTTTTAATCATGCCTGGGATTGTCAAAGTGACGGCTTTTGGGCAGACTTATTTTAATTATGTGTGGCCAGTCTTATTGGCAGGTGGTGTTATTATCCTAACGGGTTTATTGGATGATGTTTGTGAATTGAAACCGAGCCAAAAGATGGTGGGGATTCTAACTGCTGCTATTTTGATTTGGTTTTTGACGGACTTTCGGATGGACAATTTCAAAATTCCCTTTGGAGGTCCCTTCTTACATTTTGGCCCGATGTTGTCCTTTGTATTGACCTTAATTTGGATTGCAGCTATTACCAATGCGGTAAATCTGTTAGATGGTTTGGATGGTTTAGTAAGTGGTGTCTCCATTATTTCATTAGTCACTATGGCGATTGTCTCTTACTTCTTTCTCCCTGAAGATAATCTGTTTTTGACCATGTTGATCCTACTTTTGGTTATGGCTATTGGTGGATTTTTTCCTTATAATTACCATCCAGCAATTATCTTTTTGGGGGATACAGGAGCTCTCTTCTTAGGATTTATGATTTCGGTTCTATCTCTGCAAGGTTTGAAGAATGCGACGGCTGTGGCGGTGATTACTCCGATGATTATTTTAGGGGTTCCGATTACGGATACCTTGATGGCGATTATTCGGCGTCGTCTAGCAGGAAGAAAAATTTCAGAAGCTGACCGCTATCATTTACACCACCGTCTGTTAAGTTTGGGATTAACCCATCGAGGAACGGTACTTGTGATTTATGGTATTACCTTTATCTTTTCGATGATATCCCTTTTACTCAATGTATCTGGCAGAATTGGAGGGGTGTTACTTCTTTTTAGTTTGGTTCTTGGAACTGAATTATTTGTGGAATTGTTGGGGATTTTGGGTCCAGATCGAACGCCTCTTTTGAAAACTCTCCGTTTTATCGGAAATTCTGCCTATCGTGAAGAAGTCCGTCAAAAGAAAAATCGTAGTAAATAAGAATAATTCTAAACACGCAAAAAGCCTTCTAGGCTTTTTTTTGTTATACTAAAATCGTATTACCTAGAAGAAAGGATAGAAAGATGTCAGTATTGGAAATTAAAGACCTCCATGTGTCCATTGAGGATAAGGAAATTTTGAAGGGGGTTAATTTAACCCTTAAAACTGGAGAAGTTGCGGCAATTATGGGGCCAAACGGAACTGGAAAATCAACCTTATCTGCGGCGATTATGGGAAATCCTAATTATGAAGTAACCCAAGGAGAGGTTTTGCTAGACGGTGTGAATATTTTGGAATTGGAAGTCGATGAGCGTGCTCGTATGGGCTTGTTCTTGGCTATGCAATACCCAAGCGAAATTCCTGGAATTACCAATGCAGAATTTATGCGTGCAGCTATGAATTCTGGAAAAGAGGAAGATGAGAAAATTTCTGTCCGTGATTTTATTACTAAGTTAGATGAAAAAATGGCTCTTCTGAATATGAAAGAAGAAATGGCAGAGCGCTATTTGAATGAAGGCTTCTCTGGTGGAGAGAAAAAACGGAATGAGATTCTTCAACTATTGATGTTGGAACCAACCTTTGCTCTATTGGATGAAATCGATTCTGGTTTGGATATTGATGCCCTTAAGGTGGTTTCCAAAGGTGTGAATGCTATGCGCGGGGAAGGTTTTGGTGCGATGATTATTACCCATTACCAACGTTTGTTGAACTACATTCAGCCAGATGCTGTCCATGTAATGATGGAAGGAAAAGTTGTTCTTTCTGGTGGTCCTGAATTGGCAGCTCGTTTGGAAAAAGAAGGTTATGCAAAGATTGCCGAAGAACTCGGATTTGATTACGAGGAAGAAGTATAAGGGCGCTTACCGAGGAGGAAGTAATGACAAGAGAACAAATTCAGGCTTTTTCGCAAGCGCAGGCGGAACCCGCATGGCTTCAGGAATTGCGCTTGAAAGCCTTTGATAGTATTCAAGAGTTGGATTTACCGAAGATTGAGCGGGTGAAATTTCACCGTTGGAATCTAGGGGATGGACGTTTGGAACTCAGTCAAGCTAGCGGTAATGTTCCGGCTTTTTCTGAACTTAGCAGTAATCCTAAGTTGATTCAAGTTGGGACTCAGACAGTTTTGGAGCAATTGTCTCCAGAATTGATAGAGCAAGGAGTTGTATTCACCGATTTAGCCACAGCTTTGGAAGAAATTCCAGAAGTGGTGGAGAAACATTTTATGTCTGCTCTAGCCTACGCTACGGATAAATTAGCAGCTTACCATACAGCTTATTTCAATAGTGCAGCTGTTTTATATGTTCCAGATAATGTTGAGATTGATCAACCTTTGGAAGGGATTTTTTATCATGAAAGTGATTCTAGTGTTCCTTTTAATAAACATATTTTGGTGATTGCTGGGCGGAACAGTAAATTTTCTTACTTGGAACGATTGGAAAGTCTAGGAGATGGACAAGAAAAAGCAACAGCGAATATTACGGTTGAAGTGATTGCAAAGGCTGGTGCTCAAGTGAAGTTTTCCGCTATTGATCGTCTTGGCAAAGAAGTGACAACCTACATAACTCGTCGTGGTCGAATTGGTAATGATGCGACTATTGACTGGGCACTAGGGGTTATGAATGAAGGAAATGTAGTTGCAGCCTTTGATACAGATCTAATAGGACGCGGTAGTCATGCAGACATGAAAGTTGTTGCCCTATCGTCTGGTAAGCAAGTACAAGGTATTGACAGTCGTGTTACGAACCACGGCTCGAACTCAGTCGGCAATATCTTCCAGCACGGTGTTATCTTGGAAAAAGGAACCTTGACCTTCAATGGGATTGGGCATATTATTCGTGGAGCTAAGGGAGCAGATGCTCAACAAGAAAGCCGTGTGTTGATGTTGTCAGACCAGGCTCGCTCGGATGCGAATCCTATTCTATTAATTGATGAGAACGAAGTAACAGCAGGACACGCAGCTTCTATTGGACAAGTGGATCCAGAGGATCTGTATTACCTCATGAGCCGTGGTTTGGATCGTGCGACTGCTGAACGTTTGGTCGTTCGAGGCTTCTTGGGAGCGGTTATTGTTGAAATTCCGGTTAAAGAAGTCCGAGACGATATGATTCAAGTTATTGAGGATAAATTAAGCAAAAGATAAACAAGAGGAGTAGCCATGCAGTCATTAGACGGCCGGCAGATCCAAAAAGACTTTCCGATTCTTGACCAGCAGGTACAGGAAGAGGACTTGGTTTATTTGGACAGTGCAGCAACAAGCCAAAAACCCAAATCTGTGATTGAGGTGATGGACCGCTATTACCAGGAAATGAACGCAAATGTTCATCGGGGGGTGCATACTCTAGGGGAGTTAGCAACCCAGGCGTTTGAAGTCTCACGAAGAAAAGTTGCTTCCTTTATTGGAGCTTCTTCGGAAAAAGAAATCATTTTCACACGAGGAACGACAACGGGACTGAACCATTTAGCCCGAATGTTAGAAGCGGAACTTTCTGCTGGAGATGAGATTCTGATTTCCATTATGGAACATCATTCCAATATTGTTCCTTGGCAACAACTCTGTCGACGTACAGGAGCGAGACTAGTCTATGTCTTTTTAAAAGAGGGACGTTTGGATTTGGAGGATCTACAGGCTAAGTTGAGCCCAGCTACAAAAGTTGTTTCTTTGGCTCATGTTTCTAATGTATTAGGAATTGAGAATCCGATTGAGGAAATTGCCGAGTTGGTTCATCAAGTAGGAGCCTACTTGGTGCTAGATGGTGCTCAGTCTGTACCTCACTTACCTGTGGATGTTCAGAAATTAGATGTAGATTTCTTGGTGTTTTCAGGGCATAAGATGATGGGACCAACAGGTATCGGCGTTTTATATGGGAGAGAGTCTCTGTTACAACAGTTAGAGCCTGTGGAATATGGTGGTGAAATGATTGACTTTGTCTTTGAACAAGAAGCTACTTGGACAGAGCTACCTTGGAAATTTGAAGCAGGGACACCACCGATTGCAGAAGCGATTGGTTTAGGAGCGGCAATTGATTATTTGGAACAGTTGGGGATGGAGCGAGTTGCAGCACAGGATCAAGAGCTGTTGAGCTATCTTTGGCAAGGGTTGCAGTCTGTGGAAGGGCTAGAAATCTATGGTCCTGCTTCCTTAAAAGGAAGAAGTGGTTTGATTTCCTTCAATTTAGCAGGTCTACATCCGCATGATGTGGCAACTGCTCTAGATTATGAAGGAGTTGCAGTCCGTGCGGGTCATCATTGTGCACAACCGTTACTTTCCTATCTAGGTGTTGGAGCTATGTTGCGGGCTAGCCTTTATGTGTACAATACCAAGGAGGACTGTGATCGTCTGATTCAGGCTTTGGAAAAAACAAAGGAGTTTTTTAATGGCACTTTCTAAATTAGATAGTCTCTACCGAACTCTGGTGGCGGAACATTCCAGAAATCCTCATCATCAGGGAACCTTGCCTGGTATAGAACCAATTCAATTAAACAATCCTACTTGCGGGGATGTGATTCAACTGTTTTTGTTAGTGGATGGTGAGGGGCGCATTGCAGATATTTCATTTATCAACTCTGGTTGTAGCATTTCGACAGCTTCTGCCTCTATGATGACGGATATAGTAATTGGGAAAAAGGAAGAGGAGGTGGGGGCACTAGCCCAGGATTTCTCTGATTTAGTACAAGGGCTAGACTTATCCTCTACCGACCAACTCGGTGATGCAGCCTTTTTGTCAGGTGTTGCGAAGTTTCCGCAGCGGATTAAATGTGCGACTCTTGCATGGAATGCTTTGAAAAAAGCAATGGAACTCAATGAAAAGAAAGGAAAATAATGGCTGAAAATGAACGTGTAGAACCCAAGCCAATTGATTTGGGGGAATATAAATTTGGTTTTCATGATGATGTTGATCCAATTCTCTCGACTGGAAAAGGGTTGAGTGAGGAAGTTATCCGAGAATTGTCCGCAGCAAAAAATGAACCTCAGTGGATGTTGGATTTCCGTCTTAAGTCCTATGAGACGTTTAAGAAGATGGAGTTGGAGACCTGGGGTGCGGATATGTCTCAGATCAATTTTGATGATATTATTTATTATCAAAAACCATCAGATAGACCAGTTCGGTCTTGGGATGAGGTTCCTGAAAAAATCAAGGAAACCTTTGAGCGGATTGGGATTCCAGAGGCTGAACGTGCGTATTTGGCAGGTGCTTCGGCTCAATATGAGTCTGAGGTGGTTTACCACAATATGAAAGAAGAGTTTGAGAAGCTAGGAATTATCTTTACAGATACGGATTCGGCTTTGAAAGAGTATCCAGAACTCTTCAAACAATATTTTGCAAAACTAGTTCCACCAACTGATAATAAGTTGGCGGCCTTGAATAGTGCGGTCTGGTCTGGGGGAACTTTTATCTACGTACCGAAAGGTGTTAAGGTGGATATTCCCTTGCAAACTTATTTCCGGATTAATAATGAGAACACGGGTCAATTTGAACGTACATTGATTATTGTAGATGAAGGTGCGAGTGTCCACTATGTAGAAGGATGTACAGCTCCAACCTACTCAAGCAATAGTTTACATGCAGCTATTGTGGAGATTTTCTCACTTGAAGGTGCCTACGTTCGTTATACGACGATTCAAAACTGGTCGGATAATGTTTATAACTTGGTGACTAAGCGGGCACGGGCCTTGAAAAACGCAACTGTTGAATGGATTGATGGAAATATCGGAGCAAAAACAACGATGAAGTATCCATCTGTCTTTCTAGATGGAGAAGGTGCGCGTGGGACAATGTTGTCTATTGCCTTTGCCAATAAAGGTCAGGTTCAAGATACTGGGGCGAAGATGATTCACAATGCTCCACATACGAGCTCTTCTATCGTATCGAAGTCCATTGCTAAGAGTGGTGGAGAGGTAAACTATCGTGGACAAGTGACCTTTGCTCGTAATTCTAAAAAATCTGTCAGCCACATTGAATGTGATACCATCATCATGGATGATCAATCCAAGTCCGATACGATTCCATTTAATGAAATTCACAATTCGCAAGTGGCTCTGGAACACGAAGCTAAGGTTTCCAAAATTTCAGAAGAACAACTCTATTACCTCATGAGTCGGGGACTTTCAGAAGGTGAGGCAACGGAAATGATCGTCATGGGATTTGTGGAACCATTTACGAAAGAACTTCCAATGGAGTATGCAGTTGAACTAAACCGTTTGATTAGTTACGAAATGGAAGGTAGTGTCGGTTAAGACTACTTGATAAACTAAAAAAACCAGCTTCTGCTGGTTTTTTAGCTATAGTTTTTCATTAACGAAAAGGACGAAGTCGTTCCAGAGAACTTTGAGGAAGTTGCTTTTGGCAACTTCTTCCTTACTGATCATGGCGAATTTTGGTTCTTTTCCTTGGATATATCCTCGACCTATCAGGTCAGGATCTTTATAGGTCAAGTTCCCCACAGCATCTCCTTTTTTAATTGGAGCTTGGTAACCTTTGGGATCCGTCTCCCATTTGATTTCTACATCGCCTGTGTAGTCTCCACGTTGGATGATAATGGCATCAGTTTTGGCGACAGCTGGAATAGGTGATTGTTTTCCATCTTTAATGACTGCGGTTGAATTTTCATATTGCTCCCCTTCGGCGGCAAGGATGTTGGCGTAAAAAGTCCGCGTAACATAATTAAGGAGAGAAATCATTGCATTGTAGCGTGCATTGGGATCTTGGGTAGGATTATCAACACTTAGAATAATGCTGACAATACGCATGCCTCGCTCAGTAGTAGTGGTGATGATTGATTCACCGTATTTAGCAGAAGTTCCTGTTTTTAGTCCATCTACGCCATTGCGGAAACGAGGCATATTGGGGATTAGTTGGTTGGTTGAATAGATTGTGGTTTTCCCAAATTTAGCTTGATTCTTCTCGGTAATTTCAGTGATTTCTGGATGATCTTTTAGGAGATGGTAGACCATAATTCCGAGAGCATTGGCAGAAAGGATATTTTCTTCATTCTTCCCGTTATCGACGGTGTTTAGGGCACTATCATTTAAGCCAGACGAATTGTAGAGTTTATAGTCGTGGATCCCTAAGCTATCAAGTTTATTTTCCATTCGCTTGAGAAACTCTTTCTCTGTCCCGGAAACTTGTTCAGCAAGGGCGATGGCAGCTGAATTAGCTGAGGAGAGTAACATTGCGTGAAGTAGCTCCTCAACAGTATACTCTCGATCCTCCATTGGAACATTTGAAGCTGCGGAATCAATGGTGAGTCGATAAGCATAATCATGAATAGGTACTTTAGTGTCCATGTTGAGCTCCCCTGCTTTAAGGGCATCTAGGACAACATAGGCTGTGATTAGTTTTGAAATCGAAGCTACACCAATCAATTCATCAGAATTTTTTTCAAATAGAATTTTCCCGGTATTTTGCTCAAAAACCAACGCACTTTTGGCAGAGACCTGAAAGTCATCTGCAGCTTTCACGAGGCTCTTAGGGATCATTGATGATAGCAGTAAGATTGTAACCAGAACCAGCTGGATAAGTCGTTTCATAATTTCCTCTTTCGGACTATAGTTCCTTCATTTTATCATAGATTATTAAATCCTAGTAAAAATTTTAAATTGAAAAAATCTCCATAATAGTCTGAAAATTCCGTTTACTTTTTGATTGTACTGTGATAGAATAAGGACATTACATTGAAGGAAAAGGAGCCCTGTTATGAAAAAGAGTAAATTATTTGCTTTACTGGGTGTAAGTTTACTTTCTGTTGGTGTACTTACAGCTTGCTCAAGTTCAAGTGGAGGAGATTCCTCAACATATTCTTATGTTTATACGACAGATCCAGATAATTTAAACTACTTGACAACTGGTAAAGCAGCAACATCAGATTTAACATCTAACATGATTGATGGGTTATTAGAGAATGACCAATATGGTAATTTGATTCCATCCGTCGCAGAAGATTGGTCTGTTTCTAAAGATGGTATGACATATACGTATAAATTACGTGAAGGAGTGAAGTGGTTTACTTCTGATGGTGAAGAGTATGCGGATGTAACTGCTAAAGATTTTGTGACAGGTCTTAAGTATGCTGCTGATAATAATGCTGAAGCGATGTATGTAATTCAGGATTCTGTTAAGGGATTGAAAGAATACATTGATGGAAAAGATAAAGACTTTTCAAAAGTTGGGATTAAAGCAGTTGATGATTATACACTGGAATATACCTTAAATAGACCGGAATCATATTGGAATTCTAAATTAACTTATGGAATTACCTTCCCAGTAAATGCAGACTTTTTGGAATCCCAAGGGGATAATTTTGCCAAGACAGGTGATCCAAGTAGTCTTCTTTATAATGGGCCGTTTCTTCTTAAGTCTATGACGGCTAAATCTGAGATTCAAATGGCTAAAAATGAAGGCTATTGGGATAAGGATAATGTGCATTTTGATACTGTAAAATTAACTCATTGGGATGGACAAGATCTAGATGCTCTTCCAAGTGGATTTGATAAGGGAGTTTATTCTAAGACAGGTTTGTATCCAACAGCCCCAGGTTATGAAAAAATAAAAGAGAAGTATGCTAAAAATGTGGCTTCTGCTCCACAAGATGCTACAACTTATTTGTTAGGAATGAATATTGATCGCCAGTCCTACAAGTATACTGCTAAGAAATCAGATGCAGAAAAAGAATCAACCAAGAAAGCTCTATTAAATAAAGATTTCCGTCAAGCACTTACATTTGCCTTTGACAGAGAAGCCTATGCTGCACAACTTCTTGGTGAGGAGAGTGCAAATACAGCTCTTCGTAATCTTTTCATTCCACCAGGTTTTGTATCTGCGGACGGACAAGACTTTGGTTCTATGGTAGCTGCTAAACTATCCGATAAGGAAGAATGGAAAGATGTTGATTTATCTGACGCTCAGAATGGGCTCTATAATCCGGAGAAGGCCAAAGCTGAGTTTGCTAAAGCTAAATCAGCTCTAGAGTCTGAAGGGGTTACTTTCCCAATTCGTTTAGATTTACCAGTTGATCAAACATCAACAAGTTCAGTGCAACGTGTCCAATCTTTAAAACAATCGGTCGAAAAAAACTTAGGTAAAGAAAATGTTATTGTTGATATTCATCAAATGACAACTGATGAATTAAATAATATTACTTATTTTGCAGAAAATGCTTCGCAAATTGATTGGGATATTAGTGATAAAGTTGGTTGGGGACCAGATTTCCAAGATCCATCTACTTATCTAGATATTATTAAGCCATCAAATGGGGAATCAACTAAAACTTATATGGGATTTGATTCAGGGACCAATAATGCAAATGCTGAAGTTGTTGGATTAACTGAATATGAGAAGTTGGTGGATGAAGCTGCTAAAGAGACAAATGATGTCAAAGTACGTTATGAGAAATATGCGGCTGCACAAGCTTGGTTGACAGATAGTGCTTTGATTGTTCCAGTTATGAGTAAAGGTGGTGGCGAAGGACTATCACGTCTTAAACCATTCTCAGCTCCATTTGCTTGGTCTGGAAATAAAGGAAGTTTTGGTGTGATGTATAAGTATCTTGAGCCTAGTGACTCTATCGTGACTAAGGAAGAGTATGATAAGGCAAAAGAGGAATGGAATCAGAAACGTGAAGAGTCGGCTAAAAAAGCTGATGAGGATTTAAAAAATCACATTAAATAAGCTACAAGGACTTTCTCCTACGTGGGAAAGTTCTTTTGAAATAAAAAGGAAATTGTGATGAAAAAATATCTATTGATGCGTGTTTTACGCTCATTGGTTTCCATTTTTTTGGTAACTACCTTGATTTATACCATTGTCTATACTTTGGTACCAAGAAACCTTATTTTCAAACAGGATCCACAATACAATAAGATTGCTAAAACGCCAGATTCGAAAATGGATTACGAACATACTATTTTTGAAAAGATGGGGTATGAGGAATATTACTCAAGTAAAGAGTTACAGGAAAAAGCCTCTGAAGTGGATCAGTCTGTAACTGTAGAGGGAACAGAGGAAAATCGTCGAATTTTTCAAGACTATCTCAATGGTTTAAGTGGTGATTGGACATTAGAACAGATGCCTGAAAGTAAGCAATTTTTTGCTGTACGCCAGGTTCCCATCTATGAGCGTGTAGTTGATTTCTATGCAAACTTGATTCAGTTAGATCATCCATGGAAAGTTCAAGATCAAACTAATCCAAACTTAAAGAGGGGTATTTGGATTGAAAATGATCCAGCTATTGGTTGGTCTGTAGTTGGTTCGGGAACAAATCATAAGTATTTATTGTATTTCAATACTAGTTTTCCTTTCATACATCAAAACTTTTTAACTTTAAATCTAGGAATTTCTTATCCAACATTCTCAGGGCAACCTGTTTTAGATGTTATTACCCAAGGTCAGGGGCAGACGGAAACAGCAGAAACTTCTTTTCCAACTGGTAAAAAAATGTCTTCTGTAAATATTTATACTCGTACTTATAAAAATCCAGAAAAAATGGATGAGCGTGATATTCGGAATTTTGGAGAAGGGGATAGTTATAGTGCAACCAAAAGTAACTATTCGGATCCGTCTATGATTGTGAATTCGGCGATTATTGGTATTATAGGAGTAATTATTTCTTATGGATTAGCTGTTCCAATTGGTTCGTTACTAGCTCGTTATAAGAATAGTCTTCTTGATTCGATGTCAACAGCTGCTCTAACCTTTTTCTTAGCTTTACCAACTATTGCATTGGTTTATTTGGTTCGATTATTTGGTTCATTCATTGGTCTCCCAGATTCTTTCCCAACTCTGGGAGCTAGTGATTGGCGTTCCTATGTTTTACCTGCTGTCATTCTTGGTTTATTAAGTACACCTGGGTTAACAATATGGATTCGTCGTTATATGATTGACCAACAATCTAGTGATTATGTACGGTTTGCTAGAGCAAAAGGATTATCTGAAAAAGAGATTATGCAGAAGCATATTTTTAAGAATGCAATGGTTCCGATTGTTGCTGGAATTCCAAGTGCGATTATTTTAGTAATAATTGGTGCTACTTTGACGGAGTCTGTTTTTGCTTTCCCAGGTATGGGTAAGATGTTGATTGATTCTGTGCGTGCTGCTAATAATACGATGGTTGTCGGTCTAACTTTTATTTTTACAAGTCTTTCTATATTGGCCAATCTTCTAGGTGATTTACTTATGACTATTTTGGATCCACGCATCAAACTATCCTCGAAAGGAGGTAAATAATGGCACAGTTAGATTCTTCAAAATTTGAATTTGTCAAACGTGATGATTTTGCCTCTGAAACCATTGATGCTCCAGCTTATTCTTATTGGAAGTCAGTATTTCGGGAATTTTTAAAACGTCGTATGACGATTGTTATGTTAGTTATTCTAGCAAGTATTATTTTGATGAGTTTTATTTATCCGTTGCTTTCAGATTATGATCCAAATGATGTCTCTAATGTGAATAATTTTGCTTTACGTTACATAGCTCCGAATAGTGAATATTGGTTTGGGACGGATGCCAATGGTCATTCCTTATTCGATTCAGTTTGGTTTGGAGCCCGGAATTCTATTCTAATTGCTGTGATTGCAACTGTTATCACTATGATTATTGGGGTAATTGTCGGTGGCATCTGGGGCGTTTCCAAATCAGTTGATCGAGTGATGTTGGAAGTTTATAATATTGTTTCTAATATTCCACAATTACTGATTGTGATTGTTTTGACCTACTCGCTAGGGTCTGGTTTTTGGAACTTGATTTTTGCTATGACTATTACTTCTTGGATTGGTGTAGCCTATTCTATTCGGGTGCAGATTTTACGCTATCGTGACTTGGAATATAATTTAGCCAGTCGGACACTGGGGACACCTTCAAGTAAAATTATTATTCGAAATCTATTGCCACAGCTTGTCTCGGTTATTGTAACGATGGCTGCGGCTCAGTTGCCATCCTATATTTCTTATGAAGCCTTCTTGTCGTTCTTTGGTATAGGTTTACCAGCAACTGTACCTAGTTTAGGGCGTTTGATTTCGACTTATTCTCAAAATGTGACAACTAATGCTTATTTGTTTTGGATTCCATTGACTGTTCTAATTTTAGTGTCCTTATCATTCTATATTGTAGGGCAGAATTTGGCAGATGCTAGTGATCCTAGAACTCATAGATAGGAGCGATTATGTCAGAAAAAAATGTGATTTTAAAAGCTCAGGATGTAGTTGTCGAATTTGAGGTTCGTGATCGAATCTTGACTGCAATCCGAGGAGTTTCTTTAGAGTTAATTGAAGGAGATGTATTAGCTTTGGTAGGAGAATCTGGTAGTGGAAAATCAGTTCTTACTAAAACTTTTACAGGTATGTTAGAAGATAATGGACGTCTAGCACAGGGGTCCATTGAATACCGTGGACAGGATTTAACCACTTTGAAAACTCACCAAGAATGGTCAGAGATTCGTGGTAAGAAAATTGCGACTATTTTTCAAGATCCTATGACTAGCTTGGATCCTATTAAAACGATTGGTAGTCAGATTACTGAGGTTATTGTAAAACATCAAGGTAAGGATGCACAAGAAGCCAAGGAAATGGCAATTGATTATATGGATAAAGTTGGGATTCCAGATCCGGAAAGACGTTTTTCAGAATATCCCTTCCAATATTCTGGAGGAATGCGTCAACGGATTGTTATTGCAATTGCTTTAGCATGTAAACCAGATATACTGATTTGTGATGAGCCAACTACAGCTTTAGATGTGACGATTCAGGCACAAATTATTGACTTGTTGAAAGACTTAAAGGAAGAATACGGTTTTACTATTATCTTTATTACCCACGATTTAGGAGTGGTTGCAAGTATAGCTGACAAAGTAGCTGTTATGTATGCAGGAGAAATTGTTGAGTATGGAACTGTAGAAGAGATTTTCTATGATCCTAGACATCCGTATACATGGAGTTTACTTTCTAGTCTACCTCAATTAGCTGGTGAAGATGGGGAGTTGTTTTCTATTCCAGGAACGCCCCCCTCACTTTACACAGAAATCAAAGGTGACTCATTTGCACTTCGTTCAGATTATGCTATGGCGATTGATTTTGAAGAAAAAGCCCCGGTATTTCATGTTTCCGAAACCCATTGGGCTAAGACATGGCTCTTGCATGAAATGGCCCCTCGAGTAGAAAAGCCTGAAGTTATTCAAAATTTACATGCGAAGATTCGAGAAAAAATGATTTTTGCTGTTTTTACGGAAGGAGGTAACTAATTGACTGAAAAGCTAATTGAAGTAAAAGATTTAGAAATTTCCTTTGGAGAGGGGAGCAAAAAATTTGTAGCCGTACAGAATGCAAATTTTTTCATTAATAGAGGAGAAACCTTTTCGTTAGTAGGAGAATCTGGTAGTGGAAAAACCACAATTGGACGTGCCATTATTGGATTAAATGAGACAAGTGCCGGTGATATCTTTTTTAATGGCAAGAGAATTAATGGTAAAAATACTAGTGAAGAAGAAAAAGAATTAATTCGCAAAATTCAAATGATTTTCCAAGATCCTGCAGCAAGTTTAAATGAACGAGCTACAGTTGATTATATTATTTCCGAAGGGTTATATAACTTCAATTTATTTGAGAATGAAGAAGATAGGCAACGTAAGGTTCGTGAAATGGTAGAATCTGTGGGACTTCTTGCAGAGCATTTAACAAGATATCCCCATGAGTTTTCTGGTGGTCAGCGTCAGCGTATTGGTATTGCGCGAGCACTTGTGATGCAGCCTGACTTTGTAATTGCTGATGAACCCATTTCCGCTTTAGATGTATCGGTTCGAGCACAAGTTCTGAATCTATTAAAAAAATTCCAACGAGAATTGGGCTTAACGTATCTTTTTATAGCGCATGATTTATCAGTTGTTCGTTTTATCTCAGATCGAATTGCGGTTATTTATAAAGGAGTCATTGTAGAAGTGGCAGCAACTGAGGAATTATTTAGTCGTCCTCTCCACCCCTATACACAATCTTTATTGTCAGCTGTTCCAATTCCGGATCCTATATTAGAGAGGAAAAAAGTATTAAAAGTTTATGACCCATCTATTCATGACTATTCGAAAGATAAACCAAGAATGGAGGAAGTTATAGCTGGGCATTTTGTATGGGGGAATCAAAAAGAACTTGATACTTATCGAAAACAGATTTCTCAAGAGCTTTCTTAATTAAGAGAGCTCTTTTTTGGTATAAAGTTTAAAAAATCAAACAAAAGTGTTGCCAAGTGAAAAAGAGTGTTGTATACTAATAAAGTCCTGAAGGGAGAGTTCCTTAAACGGGACAGATGAAAGATAAAAGTTCGGTTGAAACGAACGAATTCAAAAAAACTTCAAAAAAGTTAACAAAAAGTGTTGACAAGCAAATGAAGTTTTGATAGAATGATTAAGTTGTCTCGTGAGAGGCATGACCTTTGAAAACTGAACAAGACG
>NZ_JBTGGE020000038.1:0-19023 GCF_054331515.2 Streptococcus sp. 10F2
ATGGAAAAGAATTTAATCGACTATCGGAAGTATTTCCAGCAGAGCATATCTATTACGCACATCCGTATTCATCTTGGGAAAGAGGTACCAATGAAAACCAGAATAGGCTCATACGCAGATGGTTACCAAAAGAACCAAAGAAACGACCTCAAAAGAGGTCGCCTTTATTGAAAATTGGATAAACAACTATCCTAAAAAATGCTTGGGCTACAAGTCGCCGAAGGAATTTCTTCTGGGTGGCTAACTTGAACTTGAAATTTAGGATTCCTATCCAAAACCTATTCAAAATGAAAAATGAAACGATTTCTTATGTAAGCGCTTGTTTTTTAGTTTAAAATAGTGTATGATAAAGATACAAGATAAGTGAAACGGTTAACCACGGATTGTTAATCTGGATAGATTTATTTATCTTTAAAAATTTTACGATATTAGTTAACCGTTTCACTAGAAGGGGGTATGAATGGATTTTATAAAAATCTTAGAGGATAAACTGGAATCCTGCTATGCAGTTGCTCGGCTATATGATCAAAATCATGACTATCTCTTAGTTGCTTCAGAAGTTGAACAGGCTTGTTTTGCATATGATGTCAATGAAAATTTTGAAAAATCGTTGGTCTGGTCAGATGTAGGTGGAACAATGTCTATTATTCAAATTCCAGGGACTATGGATTTTTTAGCAACGCAACGCTTTTATCCAGGTTTTAATGCTAAGGAATGTCGAATTGTCCACGGTCATTTCATAGGAGACGGACAGTGGCAAGTGGAGGAATTGGTAGAGTTTCCGTACTTACATCGCTTTGATTTAATTCAAGATCGGACAGGTAGAATTCTATTCGTCGGTTGTACCATAGCTAACTCGAAGGAGTTTGTTGAGGATTGGTCTGATGATGGAAAAATATTTGTGGGAACTTTTGATATTGCTTCGAATTCTTTGATGGATATTCGGACTTTGCCATTGCGACTGAAGAAGAATCATGGATATTATCGATCGTTAGAGGGAGCCTATTCTCTGATTACAGGTGTTGAAGGGATTTTTCGTTTAGATTTTCCTGATTCTAGTTCGACAGGGGATTGGCTACTGACTCAGTTGTTTGAGGAAGAAACTAGTGATATAGTTCAGTTAGATCTAGATAGGGATGGGCAATTAGAAAATGTGCTCATTCAAGGTTTTCACGGAGATCGTTTCCGGATTTTGAGTGAGAATTTTGAGGCAGAATTATTTTCATACGGAGAACCTACCCCATTTGGACATGCTATTTGGGCTGGACGACTGTTGAACCAAGATCTACTGATTTTTGGCTATCGAGACGGTCGTAAAGATCTTCTTGCATTTACTTTTGAAAACGGAGATTATCGAGAAATCTTAGTTGAAGCTGGAGTTGCATCTAGTAATTGCCTGGCCTTTGAAAAAGGGGGGAAAGCGTATCTATTTTCAGCCAATAATGGCAGCCATGAAGTTGGATTGTATCAATGTTTATAAAATAAGGGGGAGAAAGAAATGTCGAAGAAAAAAGTATTAGTAACAGGAATTGTTCCAAAGGAAGGTTTGACCAAATTAATGGCAGAGTGTGATGTGACCTATTCTGAGGGAGAGCCATTTACACGTGATTATGTTTTAGAGCATTTGGGAGAATATGATGCTTGGCTTTTAATGGGGCAAAAAGGAGATCGAGAGATGCTGGATGCTGGCAAAAATCTTGAGATTATCTCTTTAAATGCGGTTGGATTTGATCATGTGGATACTGAATATGCCAAGAGTAAAGGTATTACTGTTTCGAATTCACCACAAGCCGTTCGTGTTCCTACAGCTGAAATGACCTTTAGTCTTTTGTTAGCTGCTACGAAGCGTCTTTCTTTTTATGATAAAGTCGTTAGGAGTGGTGAATGGATTGATCCGAGTGAGCGACGCTACCAAGGTCTGACTTTGGAAGGAGCGACTTTGGGAATCTATGGTATGGGACGGATTGGTTCCACTGTTGCTGGTTTTGCCAAAGCTTTTGGCATGAAAGTTTTGTATCATGATGTTTACCGGTTACCAGAAGAGAAAGAAGTTGAGCTTGGTGTGGAATATGTGACCTTTGATGAATTAGTTGAGACAGCAGATGTTGTTACAATTCATGCTCCGCTTCTTCCATCAACTAAGCATAAATTTAATAAGGAAGTTTTCCAAAAAATGAAGAATCGGAGCTATCTTGTGAATGCAGCACGTGGTCCGATTGTTTCTGAAGAAGATTTAATTGAAGCTCTGAAAACAGGTCAAATTGCTGGTGCGGGATTGGATGTTTTTGAATTTGAACCAAATGTTGCTGAGGAGCTGCGTGCCCTAGATAATGTTATTATGGCTCCACATGCTGGAACTGGTACAATTGAGGGGCGTCGAACTTTGGCTGAAGAAGCCGCTGATAATATCCTATCCTACTTCGCTGGTCAGCCAGTAAATGTTGTGAATAAGTAGGGGGTGGCTTATGTTAGCAGCCTTGCAGAATTTCTTTAATGTTTTTGGAGCATCCATTGTTGTTCCAGTGATGATTTTTGTTGTTAGTCTATTTTTAAAAGTTAGTCCTAAGAGAGCACTATTTAGTGCTCTCAGGGCTGGTGTAGGATTAACAGGATTTGGTTGGATTATTTCTTCTTTTACTCCGTTAGTTACAAAGTATATTCAGCAGATGGTCGAGACGGCAGGTTTGAATCTTCCTATTGTGGATATTGGTTGGCAGACAGGGTCTTTGACAGCTTTTTCCTCATCTATTGGATTATCCTTCTTTGTGTTTGGTTTGTTAATTGAGTTGCTACTGTTTTTAGTTGGTATTACGAGGGTTTTTGTCCCATCCAATCTTTGGAATAACTTTGGCTATATGGTTTGGGGAACGATGGCCTATGCAGCAACTGGAAATTTTGCTCTTTCCTTTGCGTTCATGGTATTTGTTCTTCTCTATTCTTTGATTATGTCAGAGGTAATTGCGGATCGTTGGTCGGATTATTATGGTGTTAAAAACGCGACGATTAATTCTATTCACAATATTGAAACGTTAGTCCCAGCTTTAATCCTTGATCCACTTTGGAATCTATTAGGGGTGAACAAGGTTAAATTAAATCCAGAATCTTTAAAAACCAAGTTGGGTATCTTCGGAGAACCTATGACTTTAGGGTTTATCCTCGGTTTGGTTATTGGAATTTTGGGAAGTTTAAAGGAGTTAACCAGTTTAGATGCTTGGGGTGGTATTTTGGGCTTCGCTATGTCTCTTGCTGCGGTTATGACGGTCTTTCCTTTGATTACTGGGGTGTTTGCTAGTGCTTTTGGACCTCTTGCAGAAGCTGTTGAGAAAAATAAGAAACAGGAGAGTGAGGCAGAAGATGCTCTTGCAGATAAAAAACGTTGGTTTATTGCGGTGGACGATGGAGTAGGATTCGGAGAGCCTGCTACGATCATTGCAGGTTTGATTTTAGTTCCAATCATGGTTCTAGTATCCCTATTGCTTCCTGGGAACAGGGCTCTTCCAGTTGTTGATTTGATTGCGATTCCTTTTATGATTGAGGCGATGATTGCGGTCTCTAAAGGGAATATTTTAAAAGCGATTCTAAATGGAATTGTTTGGTTCTCTCTCGGATTGTATGCAGCAAGTGCTCTTGGTCCTATTTATACAGAAGCTGTTCAGCAATATGGATCTGTACTTCCACAAGGAGTTGTTTTGATTATGAGTTTCAATCTCCTTGCCCACCCGTTGACTGCACTTGTTTTCTTTGCTTGGATTTCAGGGAATCCACTTTTGATTGGACTTACAGTACTTATTTACCTTGTGTTCCTCTTTATTTTACGTACTAAGCGTGAAAGTATTTACAACTATCTTCGTGTTATGGCAGATAAGAATAGCGGATTCGAAGGTAGTACGGAGAAAATCTTCCTTGCAGAAGAATAGCGTCGGCTAGTCATTGGTTTTCTAAGAGATGAACGCTAAAAATGTAAGCGTTTTAAAAAGAAAGGGAATTTACATGAAAAAAATTGATGGACATGCTCATATTGTTGATGCTCTTGCAGGTTTTAATGGAAAAGGTCGCTTGAATGCTCTTGGAGATGGCTATGCTGTGTGGGATGACGGCGAGGTTATTAAACTGATTGAAGATGGATATGGAGATAAAAACTTTTTAGCAGAATCTCTCTTAAAATACATGGATGAGAATGATGTAGAAAAAGCAGTTATTTTGCAAGGTCATTTGAATGGTTATCAAAATTATTACACTTATCTTGCTATGAAGCGTTATCCAGAACGTTTTACAGGTGCTTTTGCGGTCGATCCTTATGCAGAAAATGCAATGGCAATTGTTCAGCGTCATGTAGAGGATTTGGGTTTTCGAGCTATTAAATTTGAAATTAGTCAAGGAGGGGGGATTCATGGTTATCGTGGTCAAAAAACACCTTTCCGATTGGATACGGATCCCCATGTGAGTCTTATTTTAAGCTATCTTTTAGACTATCCTGGTTTTGTAGTAACAGTTGATTATGGTAATTTTGATCAGATTAGTCATCAACCGGATGCGATTGCTAATCTAGCTCGGCTTTATCCAAGTTTAGATTTTGTGGTTTGCCATCTTTCATTCCCTCATGCTGCTACGCCTAATCGTTTGAGAGCAGAGCTTCTAATGTGGAAAGATTACGAGAATATTTATACGGATCTTTCAGCGATTCAAGATATTGATCGCCCAGATGAGTTTCCATTCCCTAAATCGAGAGCGAATGTTCAAATTGCTAAAGAAGTTCTGGGAGCAAAGCGGTTAATTTGGGGAACCGATGCACCATGGTCTGCAACCTTTAACACTTATGAAGAGTTAGCAACGTGGTTAGAAGCTAGTGATTTATTTACACAAGAGGAGTTGGCAGATGTATTGTATAACAATGCAGAACGGGTTTATTTTAAACCAACTGCTGTAGAAGCGAATCATCAGGCAGTAGATCCTGCAACTAGGGATTTAGATCTGTAGTTCTAAATCCTATTGGGAATGTTTTTCTTTCACAATGTAAAGAAAAAGGTCAGGAGGTTGGGCAAGTGTTCCAACCTTTTCCTGTTTTTAGAAGGGATATAAGATGAATTATTATTTATGTTTAGATTATGGGGGGACGACTACCAAAGCTATCATCTTTGATGATTGTGGAGAAGAGATTTCAGTCTCTTCCTTTGCTACCAAACGGAAAGAGGTAGAGTCAGGTTTTTATGAGGTTGATTTAGGAGAAACTTGGACCGCTATTGCTCATACAATTCGAGAAAGTATTCGCTTATCAGGTTTGGACGCGGCAGCTATTAAAGCAGTGGCATGTATTGGACATGGTAAAGGGCTCTATGTATTGGATAAAGAGCATCACGAATTTATACCAGGTATTTTATCAGCAGATAGTCGTGCTAGTGCTCTTGCACAGGAGTTTGAAAATCGGGTGAGTCTGCTTTGGAATCGGACTCATCAGCATGTTGTAGCTTCACAGGCACCGGTATTGTTACGATGGCTGAAGGATCACCAGCCAGAGATATATGAGCGAATTGGTGCGGTTTTATCTGCTAAAGATTATGTACGCTTTAAGTTGACGGGGTTAGTTCAGCAAGAGATAGGAGATGCGTCTGGAAACCACTGGATTCATTTTGAAACAGGGAATTATGATTCTACTATCTTAGAGTTTTTTGGGATTGATGAGTTATTTTCAATTTTGCCCCCGTTAGTCGATTATAAGGAAATTGTTGGTGGTGTTAGTCAAGAAGCAGCTCTTCAGACAGGGTTGGCAGAAGGAACTCCTGTTATTGGTGGTCTTTTTGATATTGATGCTTGTGCACTGGGATCAGGTGTTTTAGATGAGACGACTTTTAGTGTTATAGCAGGCACCTGGAATATTAATAGCTATCCTAGTAAGAAAGCGGCTGATTTAGACAGTGGGTTAATGAATTCACACTTTCCAACAGGGGATTATTTGGTGGAGGCTAGCAGCCCTACCTCTGCTGGAAACTTGGATATTATGTTGAAAATGTTATTGATGGAGGAGATGGAGCATCTAAAGGGAGGAGATGTCTCTATCTATGATACTTTAGAAGTATTTTTGAAAGAAACGAATGCAGATTTTGCGAATATTCTTTTTTGTCCTTTCCTATATGGAAGTAATGTTGGACAGCCAGCTCAAGCCTGTTTTTTTGGTTTAACAACCCAGTCTAGTAAATCGGAGATGATCCGAGCAGTCTATGAGGGAATTGTGTTTGCTCATAAACAGCACATCGAGCAGTTAACGGATTCTTTAGGACATTCTCCTCAGGTTCTACGTCTTTCGGGAGGAGGAACTAATTCAGAAGCTTGGATGCAGATGTTTGCAGATATTTTGGAATTACCGGTAGAAGTTCCCAAAGCTAGGGAATTGGGAGGTCTAGGAGGAGCGATTGCTTGTCACCAGGCTGTGACAAATCTGTCTCTAGCTGAAACGGTTGAGCGTATGGTTGTACTTGAAAAACAGTTTTTACCAAATGATAGGAATAGTAAGCGTTATAGGGAAAAATATACGGTGTATAAGGAGTTATTAATAGCGATGCAACCTGTTTGGAAACAGTTGACAGCTTTAAGAAGGAAGGAATCATGAAGAGACAAGAAATTATTCTAAATACCATTGCTTTTCAGTCACAACTTGATCAAGGATATCGTCAAGTTGACCTTCTCCCTTGGGTTCAGAAATTGGGGGTACAGCGTCTCGAGATTCGTAGTGATTTTTTAACAGGGGAACTGAATGAATTACATGAGATAAGAAGAGAGGCAGATAAGCTAGGAATTGCTCTTTATTACAGTGCAAATGTGGATTTTTTGCAAGGAGATTTTGTGAATCCAGACATCGTCCGTCATTGTCAGGTGGCAGAAATTTTAGGTGCTCCATTTTTAAAACTGAATATTGGAGATGGTTCTGCTGTATCTGAGGAACAGTTGATGATGTGGGCGAAGACTTTTCCTTCTGATATGAATCTTCGAATTGAAAATAATCAGGATCCAGAGGCTGCGACTATTTCTAATTGTCAAAAAGTGATGGGATTGATTCGGCGTTTAGGCTTACCGATATCTTTTGTATTTGATACGGGGAATTGGGCCTTTGTTGGGGAATCAACCATAGAAGCAGCGGAGATATTAGGAGATTTAACAAGTTATCTTCATTGCAAGAATTTCCGTAATCAGGATGGGATTCTAAGAGTAGCTTCTTTTTTTGAAGGTGAATTGGATTTAGTACAACTATTGTCTTATTTTCCAAGTTTAGAGTATCTAGCATTGGAGTATCCTGCTTCTGTTGAACAATTAGAAGTAGATTTGGCTCGTTTAGAAAATATTGGCTAATATTTTTTAGGAGTTGGTATTGGTGTATGACTTTTTCTCAGTCCAAGAGTGAACACATTCCTGTGTTCCTTTTGGGCTTTTTTGAAACCGTTTTTAAGTTTATACTATATCTATAAAAGAAATCGGAGGATATATGAATGGCTAATGTAAAAGACATTACACGTGAATCTTGGATTTTGTCAACTTTCCCAGAATGGGGTACTTGGTTGAATGAAGAAATTGAAGAAGAAGTGGTTGCCGAAGGTAACTTTGCTATGTGGTGGTTGGGTAACTGTGGTGTTTGGATTAAGACACCTGGTGGTGCCAACGTAGTCATGGATTTATGGTCTTCCCGTGGTAAATCTACGAAGAAAGTGAAAGACATGGTTTGGGGACATCAAATGGCCAATATGGCAGGGGTTCGCAAATTACAACCAAACTTGCGTGTGCAGCCGATGGTTATTGATCCTTTTGCGATTAATGAGTTGGATTATTACATGGTATCGCATGTGCATAGTGACCACATGGATATTAATACAGCAGCTGCAATTATTAACAATCCAAAATTGGACCATGTGAAATTTGTTGGTCCAGTTGAGTCTGGTGACATTTGGGAAAAATGGGGAGTACCAGCAGAGCGTATTATCCGTATTGCACCAGGTGATAGCTTCGAATTTAAAGACATTAAAGTTCATGCCGTTGAATCTTTTGACCGTACTTGTTTGGTAACTCTTCCAATTGATGGTTATGAAGAAAATGGTGGTAGTCTTGCTGGTCTCCCAGTTACAGATGAATTGATGGCCCGTAAAGCGGTAAACTATGTCTTTGAAACTCCAGGTGGTACAATCTACCATGGTGCGGATTCTCACTTCTCTAACTATTTTGCTAAACATGGACGTGACTTCAAGATTGATGTAGCTATCAATAACTATGGTGACAATCCAATTGGAATTCAGGACAAGATGACTTCGATTGACCTTCTTCGGATGGCAGAAAATCTAGGGGCTGAGGTAATTATTCCAGTTCACTACGATATCTGGTCTAACTTTATGGCATCAACTGATGAAATTCTCCAGCTTTGGAAGATGCGTAAAGAGCGTCTTGATTACAAATTCCATCCATTCATTTGGGAAGTCGGCGGTAAGTACACTTATCCAATGGATAAAGATAAGATTGAATACCACCACCCACGTGGATTTGATGACTACTTCTTAGAAGACTCTAATATTCAATTTAAGGCGCTTCTATAATAGTTGGGAATTATCCGTATCGATTGCGAGATGCGGATAATTTTCATATAATAGTTTTGGAAAAAATGCTTTGCGATCTCGATTAGAGGAGGACACCATGACAACATTATCCGTTAATGCCATTCGTTTTTTAGGTATTGATGCTATCGAAAAGTCTAAATCAGGTCACCCAGGGGTAGTAATGGGAGCTGCTCCAATGGCCTATGAATTGTTTACAAAAGAATTGCGTCTAAATCCAGCACAACCAAACTGGATTAACCGTGACCGCTTCATCTTGTCAGCAGGACATGGTTCGATGCTTCTATATGCGCTACTTCATTTATCTGGATTTGAAGATGTAAGCCTTGAGGAAATTAAAAACTTCCGTCAATGGGGTTCGAAAACACCAGGTCACCCAGAATATGGTCATACCGCTGGTGTTGACGCAACAACAGGACCACTTGGTCAAGGGATCTCAATGGCAACTGGATTTGCTCAAGCGGAGCGTTTCTTAGCAGCGAAATACAACCGTGATGGTTTCCCAATTTTTGATCACTATACCTATGTTATCGCAGGAGATGGTGATTTGATGGAAGGTGTTTCAGCTGAGGCAGCTTCTTATGCTGGTTTGCAAAAACTTGAAAAATTGATTGTGCTATATGATTCCAATGACATCAACCTTGATGGAGAAACAAAAGACTCCTTTACAGAAGATGTCAAGGCGCGTTACCAAGCTTATGGTTGGCATACAGATTTGGTTGAAGATGGAACAGATGTGGCAGCTATTCAAGCAGCTGTGGCTCGTGCAAAAGAATCTGGTAAGCCATCCTTGATTGAGGTTAAGACCGTGATTGGCCATGGTTCTCCAAATAAACAAGGAACTAATGCCGTCCATGGTGCACCTTTAGGAGCTGAAGAAACAGCAGCAACGCGTGCAGCACTTGGATGGAACTATGATGCTTTTGAAGTGCCAGCAGAAGTTTATGCAGATTTCAAAGAAAATGTTGTAGATCGTGGTCAAGCAGCTTACGCTGAATGGGAGGCTTTAGTAGCTGCCTATAAAGAAGCTCATCCTGAATTAGCAGATGAAGTAGCTGCTATCATTGAAGGACGTGATCCAGTAACAATTAAGCCTGAAGATTTTCCTGTTCATGAAGCAGGTTTCTCTCAAGCAACTCGGAATTCTAGCCAAGATGCGCTTAACGCAGCAGCAGCAGTTCTACCAACCTTCCTTGGAGGTTCTGCGGACTTGGCTCATTCCAACATGACCTATATCAAAGAAGATGGTTTGCAAGACGATGCTCATCGTTTGAACCGTAATATCCAGTTTGGTGTGCGTGAGTTTGCTATGGGAACTATCTTGAATGGTATGAGCTTGCACGGAGGACTTCGTGTGTATGGTGGAACCTTCTTTGTCTTCTCAGACTATTTGAAAGCGGCAATGCGCTTGGCAGCTCTGCAAGGTCTTCCTGTAACGTATGTTTTCACGCATGATTCTATCGCTGTCGGAGAAGATGGTCCAACTCATGAACCAATCGAGCATTTGGCTGGTTTACGAGCAATGCCAAACCTCAATGTCTTCCGACCAGCAGATGCGCGTGAAACACAGGCTGCTTGGTATCAGGCTTTGACAAGTGAATCCACTCCAACTGCCCTTGTCTTGACTCGTCAAAACTTGGAAGTTCAAGAAGGAACAGATTTTGACAAGGTAGCGCGTGGTGCCTATGTGGTTTACGAGACCGCAGCAGACTTCGATCGGATTGTCATTGCGACTGGTTCTGAGGTAGAGTTGGCTGTTAAAGCTGCTAAAGAGTTGGAAGCAGAAGGAGTGAAGGTGCGTGTAGTCAGCATGCCATCTAGCGATGTCTTTGACCAGCAAGATGCAGCTTACAAAGAAGAAGTTTTACCGAATGCCGTTCGTAAACGTCTAGCGGTTGAAATGGGAGCTAGCTTGTCTTGGTATAAATATGTTGGATTAGATGGAGATGTCCTAGCTATTGATACCTTCGGAGCATCAGCCCCAGCTGGAAAAGTTCTCGACGAATTTGGCTTTAACCTTGAAAATACAAAAGCAAAAATTTCAGCTCTCTAAGATAAAGTGCCGGCCCTTTGGGCCGGTTTTTTAGGTTTTAATTTGGTTCTTCATCACCCTTTTCTTGTCACTAGGAATGGGATTTGATATAGTAGGGTAAGTAGAAAAAAGGAGTATGCAATGAATTTACAATTTTTATGGATGATGTTGGTCTTTGGTGGATTACTTTTCTTTATGCAACGCCAACAACGGAAACAACAAGCGAAACGTCAAGAACAGATGGCTAGTCTGGCTAAAGGGACTGAAATTGTGACCATCGGTGGGTTATATGGAGTTATCGATGAGATTGACCGCGAATCTAATAAGATGGTGCTAGATGTCGATGGTGTCTACTTGACTTTTGAAATGACAGCCTTGAAGGCAGTTGTGAATACACCTGTTGTAGAGGAGACAGCTGTAGATGCTGAACAAGAAGAGGTTGTAGAAGAGCCTATTGAAACAAGTGACAAGTAGTGGCACGGTTTATTAATCTTTTGTAATCTTTTCGTAACGGACAGGCGGTCTGATTTTTGCTATACTTTCTTTAGCTAGTTAAGCTGGATTGGTTCGCTACCCGTTTTGTTAATCAGCGAACAACTTAAAGGAGAACATTAAATATGGCATTTAAAACAAAGAAAAAATTAGTCACTGGAGTTGCAGTTCTTGGATCTGTAGCAGGAGCTTCTGCATTGGAGGCTCAAGCAGTTACAGCTGAAACACAAGAAGTATCTTTGCAAAGTCAAGTGCGTGACATTGTTGCTGAAGCAGTTTCTACGACTACTGTTCCAACAATGGATGATCTTACATCATTGTTTGGTGTAACTGGTAGCCAAGGGAATGTCTTGGATACATTTGAAGAATTTGCTGAAGAGGCAGTTGCAGAGACTGAGAAGAATCCTTCAGAGAAAAACGCAGCATTCTCACAATTGTTGATTGATGCTCTTGAAGATTCAGAGTTCCGTACTGGATTACAACTTCGTCAAGATACGGCTTGGCCACGTGAAGGTGTTGTTTATGCGCAGCCAGTTGCGGTTGAGGCGTCAGCACCAGTAGCAGAAGTTGCACCTCTTTCATTTGAAGCTGTTGCAGCACCAGTAGCACCAGTTGTAGAAGAAGTTGCAGAGCCAGTTGCAGCACCTGCACCAGTAGCGGAAGTAGCTTCACCAGTTGTAGCAGCACCAGTTTCAGAAGCGTCAGCACCTGTAGAGGCTACCCCTGTTTCAACTGAAGCTGTAGCAGCTGAAGTGGTTAACCTTGTTTCAAGTGCACCAGCAGCACCAGTTTCAGAAGCAGCAGCACCAGTAGTGGAAGCTTCTGAAGTCTCTGAAGCTGTAGAGACTCCAGCAGTAGAATCAACTCAAGGCTCTGAAGCAGCAGCACAAGTTGAAGCAGAACGCCAAGCGGCTGAGCAAGCAGCGGCGGCACAAGCAGAAGCAGAACGTCAAGCGGCTGAGCAAGCAGCGGCACAGGCAGAAGCAGAACGCCAAGCGGCTGAGCAAGCAGCAGCACAAGCTGAGGCAGAGCGTCAAGCGGCTGAGCAAGCAGCAGCTGAACAAGCAGCGCAAGCTCAAACAGGTTCTATTACACCAACTTATAACTATAACACTTCAGGAAGCTATCCAGTTGGTCAATGTACATGGGGTGTTAAAGTAATGGCTCCTTGGGTTGGTGATTACTGGGGTAACGGTGGTGACTGGGCTGCATCAGCTGCAGCAGCAGGATTCCGTACAGGTACAACACCACAAGTTGGTGCGGTAGCATCTTGGAACGATGGTGGTTATGGACACGTAGCTTATGTTACAGCTGTTGAATCAAACAATGCTATCCAAGTTTATGAGTCAAACTACAACGGTATCCAACAAATCGGTAACTACCGTGGGACTTTCGATCCAACAACAGCACAAGGTACAGTTACCTACATCTACCCAAATTAATAAAATGCTAAACGGCAACTTCGGTTGTCGTTTTTTTATGTAGGGAATAGGAAAAGTAAATATATTTTCTGAAAAAGCATGAAAATGGAGGTCTGCAGGGTTCTGAAATGACGAGATTTCCCATGCCTAGGGCTTTTGTGGTATAATGAACTGATTCAATCTCTTATAAAATCGATTCTTCGTGGAAACAAGAGTCGAGTATAGAAAGAATGGAAAAGAATATGTTTGGTTTTAAAAAGAAGGAAGAGCAGCTTTCGCTTGTTGTTCCCAAACACATTGGAATCATTATGGATGGGAATGGTCGCTGGGCACAGAAACGGATGCAGCCACGAGTATTTGGACACAAGGCTGGTATGGAGGCTCTGCAAGCTGTCGCTAAAGCTGCCAGTCAAATGGGTGTTAGAGTTTTAACAGTTTATGCGTTCTCCACAGAGAATTGGTCTCGTCCGGAAAAGGAAGTCAAGTTTATCATGAATCTTCCGGTAGAGTTTTATGACCGCTATGTTCCCGAGTTGCACCGGCAAGGTGTTAAGATTCAAATGATTGGAGATGTAGGTCGCCTACCATCAGAAACACTAGCTTCCCTGCGAAAGGCAGAGCAACTTACGGCTAATAATACAGGAATGATTCTCAATTTTGCCTTGAATTATGGAGGACGAGCGGAGATTCAAGAAGCAGTTCGAGTTATTGCAGAGAAAGTACAAGCGGGAATCTATGGAATCGACCAAATTACGGATGAATTGATTGGATCCCATCTGTATACTGGGACTTTACCTGAAGATTGGCGGGATCCGGAATTAATTATTCGGACAAGCGGGGAGTTGCGTCTCAGCAATTTCTTACCTTGGCAGTCGGCTTATAGTGAATTGTATTTTACGGATACCTTATGGCCAGACTTTACAGCTCAGTCATTAGAAGAGGCGATTGAGGAGTATAACCATCGCAATCGTCGTTTTGGAGGCGTTTAATATGGAAAAAGAATTACAGAATCGCATTCTTTTTGGTACAGTAGCAGCAGTTATTTTGCTGGTGCTTTTATGGGTTGGCGGTTTACCGTTTCAGTTAATTGTTGGTCTCTTAGCTATGTTAGGGGTGTACGAGCTGTTTACTATGAAGGGACTAGCTATTAATACACCTGAGGGGATTTTGGCAACCTTGGCTGCACTCCTTTTAACCCTACCTTTGGAAAATTATTTGTCCTTTTTACCAAGTGACTCAAATATCGCTCTCTTTGCCCTTTTGGCTATGGGAGTTTTGGGAAGCACAGTTTTTGTGGAAGAGTATTCCTATGACGATGCGGTTGTCCCAATTGCCTCCAGCTTTTATGTTGGCTATGGATTCCATATGTTGGTTCGGGCTCAGATGTCTGGTATGGATAAGGTCTTGTATGCCTTATTCCTAGTTTGGGCCACGGATAGTTTGGCTTACTTTACCGGGAAGCGTTATGGGAAGCGCAAGCTGATTCCACAAGTTTCTCCGAATAAGACAATCGAGGGGAGTTTAGGGGGGGTTGCTGGAGCTATGGTGGTAACCACTCTCTTTTACCTATTCAGCCCTGGGACTTTCGGAGGCAGGAGCTTTATCTTGATGTTATTCTTGTCTATCCTCTTTTCAGTGGCGGGACAATTTGGAGATCTTGTCGAAAGCTCCATCAAGCGGCACTACGGTGTTAAGGATTCTGGTCGTTTTATTCCAGGACACGGTGGTCTTTTAGATCGTTTTGATAGCTTGCTTTTTGTCTTCCCTCTCTTGCACCTAGCGGGGTTCTTTTAAGATGAAGAATATCTATCTTATGGGAGCGACTGGTTCTATCGGTCAGCAGACTTTGGATATTCTTCGTTCCTATCCTGATCAGTTTCGCCTAGCAGCCTTTAGTTTTGCAAGCAATTTAGTAGCGGCACAGTCGATTATTGAAGAATTTAAACCAACTGTGGTGGTTGTAGCAGATCAAGCTCTGGGTCAAGCACTGCTTGCAGACTATCCAGGGCTGGAATATTATCAGGATTTAGCGGTCTATGCTGAGAATGGGACTTATGACCTCATGATTAATGCTGTTATGGGAAGCGTAGGTCTTCCTGCTACCATGGCGGCTATCCAAGCTCAGAAGGATATTGCCTTGGCCAATAAGGAAACCTTGGTGATGGCCGGAGAGTTTGTCATGGCAGCCGCCAAAGAAAAGGGTGTGCAGATTTTGCCTATAGATAGTGAACATTCCGCTATCTTTCAAGCCATGCAAGGTCTGGAGCGGCAGGATGTGAAAAAATTGGTCATTACTGCTAGTGGGGGAAGTTTCCGAGATAAAGCACGTACTGAGCTCGAAGGGGTTACAGTTGCAGAAGCCTTGGCACACCCTAATTGGTCAATGGGGGCTAAAATTACGATTGATTCCAGTACCATGGTTAACAAGGGCTTGGAAGTGATTGAAGCGCACCATCTTTTCGACTGGGATTATGATCAGATTGAAGTGATCCAACATCGGGAAAGTATTGTTCATTCGATGATTGAAATGCAGGATGGAGCTTTTTTGGCTCAGTTAGGGCCCAGCGATATGCGCGAACCGATTCAATTTGCGATGACCTATCCTCATCATAGACGGTTACAAAATCCAAAAGCTTTTGATTTAACAGAGATTGGACAGCTTCATTTTGAAAAAATGGATTTGGAACGTTTTCCGATGTTGGCCTTGGCCTTTGAGGTCGGTCGTAAGGGAGGCTCTTTTCCAGCAGTATACAATGCTGCTAATGAAGTGGCAGTTGCTGCTTTTTTAGACGGTCAGATTTCTTATTTAGAGATTGAACGCTTCATTGAGCGCGCAGTTGCTGAGCATACAGAAGTGACTGATTTGAGTTTGGAAGAGATTCTTGATACGGACCGGTCTACACGAGAGAAAGTAAGGGGGTGGCTTGCCAGATGATGGGAATTCTGAGTTTTTTATTTATATTTGCAGTAATTGTTATTGTTCATGAGTATGGTCATTTTGCTTTAGCCAAAAAATCGGGAATCCTAGTTCGAGAATTTGCAATCGGAATGGGACCGAAAATTTTCAGCCATCAGGGAAAAGACGGAACTCTCTATACGATTCGTATATTGCCTTTTGGAGGTTATGTTCGGATGGCAGGATGGGGTGAAGATCGGGTTGAGATTCCCAAAGGGAGTCTGGTCGCTCTTAGTCTCAATGCAGAGGGAGTTGTTACCCGCTTGAACTTATCCAAAAAAGAGTTGGATCATCAAGCAGTTCCTCTCCAGGTTCTGGATTATGATCTAGAAGAAGGCTTGGTCATTAAGGGGCTTTTGATGGATGAGGAAGTGACCTATTCGGTTGATCATGATGCAACTATTGTTGAGAAAGATGGGACCGAGGTACGGATTGCTCCTTTGGATGTCCAATATCAAAATGCGAGTCTGTTGGGGCGGTTTCTCACCAATTTTGCAGGACCTTTTAACAATTTTGTTTTGGGAGTTTTGGCCTTTAGTTTGTTGCTCTTTGTCCAAGGGGGAGCACCGAATCCAAACACTAATCACGTACGCGTAGCAGATGGAGGAGCCTTGGCACAAGCGGGCTATCAAAAGGAGGTTTCTTTAGAGAAAATAGGTGATAGTCCAATCGAGGTCTATGCTGATATTTCGCCGGCAATTCAAGAAGCTACGAAAAAAGCTAAGGATGGTAAGGTATCTGTTCAGGTCAATCAAGTGACTCAAGAGATTCAGTTACAAGAAATGGATGGAACTTATCGAATTGGGGTTTTGCCAGCCTTGGATACAAGTTTGATGGCCAAGCTTACGGGTGGTTTCACGATGGCTGCTGCTGCTGCCGGTCAGATAATAACCGCCCTTCGCAATTTGATTTTCAATCCTGATTTGAATGGCTTGGGAGGACCAGTTGCGATTTACCAAGCTTCTAGCCTTGCAGCCAAAGATGGATGGACAAGTATTTTGCAACTTCTAGGTTTCTTATCGATTAATGTTGGGATTTTCAATCTTGTACCGATTCCAGCTTTAGATGGTGGTAAAATTTTATTGAACATCATTGAAGCTGTTCGACGAAAACCTGTTAAACGAGAAACAGAAACCTATTTAACCTTAATTGGTGCCGGTTTAATGCTACTTTTGATGATTGCAGTAACCTGGAATGATATAGTACGAACATTTTTTTAGAGGAGAATAAATGAAACAAAGTAAAATGCTGATCCCAACTTTACGGGAAATGCCAAGTGATGCACAAGTTATTAGTCATGCTCTCATGTTACGGGCGGGTTATGTACGTCAAGTTTCTGCGGGGATTTATACATATCTTCCTCTAGCGAATCGTGTCTTGGAAAAAGCCAAGCAAATTATGCGGGAAGAGTTTGAAAAAATGGATGCTGTGGAGATGTTGACGCCAGCACTTCTCAGTGCAGACCTTTGGCGAGAGTCTGGTCGTTACGATACGTATGGTGAAGATTTGTATAAATTGAAAAACCGAGAAGGTTCAGATTTTATTCTAGGTCCAACACATGAAGAAACCATGACGGTTGTTGTACGAGATTCTGTTAAATCTTACAAGCAACTTCCTATGAATCTTTACCAAATTCAATCGAAATATCGAGATGAAAAGCGTCCACGTAATGGATTATTGCGGACTCGCGAGTTTATTATGAAGGATGGATATAGCTTCCACGCAGATTATGATAGCTTGGATGTAACTTATGAGGATTATCGTCAAGCTTACGAGCGGATTTTTGATCGTTCAGGCTTGGAGTATAAAGCTATTATCGGAGACGGTGGAGCTATGGGAGGAAAAGATAGTCAAGAATTTATGGCTATTACCCCTGAACGGACGGATCTAGAGCGTTGGTTGGTATTGGATAAATCCATTGCGAGCCTAGATGAAATTCCAGCGGATGTGTTGGCAGAGATTCGTGCAGAGCTTGAAAAATGGGTCATTTCTGGTGAAGATACGATTGTTTATTCTAGTGAGTCTGGCTATGCAGCCAATCTTGAAATGGCAACGAATGAATATAAACCAAGAAATCTAGTGGTAGCTGAAGAAGAAATCATTAAAGTTGCGACACCAGACACCAAAACAATTGACGAGGTTGCGGCTCTCTTAAATGTTCCAGAAGAGCAGACGATCAAAACGATGATCTATATGGCAGATGGTAAACCAGTTGCAGCTCTCTTGGTTGGTAATGATCAGGTTAATGAAGTAAAATTGAAAAACTTCTTGGAAGCAGACTTTATGGACCCTGCAACCGATGCGGATGTGCAAGCACTTCTAGGTGCTGGATTTGGTTCATTAGGTCCAGTGGCTTTACCAGAAGAAGTTCGAATTGTAGCGGATCGTAAAATTCAGGACGTTCGCAACGCAGTTGTTGGTGCGAACGAAGATGATTTCCACTTAACAGGTGTGAATCCGGGACGTGATTTCCAAGCAGAATATGTGGACATTCGAGAAGTGAAAGAAGGAGAGATCTCTCCAGATGGTTTGGGGGAACTCCAATTTGCCCGTGGAATTGAGATTGGTCATATTTTCAAATTAGGAACACGTTATTCAGAATCAATGGATGCTAAAGTTCTTGATGAAAATGGACGTGCTATTCCGATTGTGATGGGGTCTTACGGAATTGGAGTGAGTCGACTTCTATCCGCAGTTATGGAGCAGCATGCTCGTCTATTCGTCAATAAGACACCAAAAGGAGATTACCGCTTCTCTTGGGGAATTAATTTCCCGAAAGAATTGGCGCCATTTGATGTCCATTTGATTCCGGTTAATGTTAAAGATCAAGCTAGTCTTGACTTGACTGCTCGTCTTGAACAAGCTCTGATGGGAGCGGGCTATGAAGTCCTAACGGATGACCGTAACGAACGGGCCGGTGTTAAATTTAGTGACAGTGACTTGATTGGACTTCCAATTCGCATTACGGTCGGTAAAAAAGCTGACGAAGGCATCGTTGAAGTTAAAATTAAATCTAACGGATCAAGTATTGAAGTTCATGAAGACAACCTTCTTGAGACGCTTCATATTCTTTTGAAGGAAGAACAGTAAGATCGTTAAAACAACCCCAGCAGTTATTTTTGCTGGGGTTGTTTTATATGGATAAAAAAGTTTAAAAAAATTAAGCAAAAGTGTTGCCAAGTGATAAAGAGTGTTGTATACTAATAAAGTCCTGAAGGGAGAGTTCCTTAAACGGGACAGATGAAAGATAAAAGTTCGGGTGAAACGAACGAATTCAAAAAAACTTCAAAAAAGTTAACAAAAAGTGTTGACAAGCAAATGAAGTTTTGATAGAATGATTAAGTTGTCTCGTGAGAGGCATGACCTTTGAAAACTGAACAAGACGAATACCAATGTGCGGGTAGTAGAAATACTACCTGTCAATGAAAAAGCAATAAATCTGTCAGTGACAGAAATGAGCAGCAGCTCAAACTTTTGATGAGAGTTTGATCCTGGCTCAGGATGAACGCTGGCGGCGTGCCTAATACATGCAAG
>NZ_JBTGGE020000039.1:0-18080 GCF_054331515.2 Streptococcus sp. 10F2
TCCAGAATTAAATCCTATTGAAAAAAGCTGGGCTATTTTAAAAAAATCAGTTACAGAATTACTTCGTAAAATGGACTCTATAACTGATGCAATAACATACTATTTAAAAACTAAATGACTATAATGACGTAATTCTAAGCTGTTTTCTATTTTTAAAACTTTTTACCCAGTCTCCTAATTTTTCAAGTATCCCGATTGGAAAGTTCCTTAAGTGTCAGTCTTCTGTTCAAAGTCTGACATCATAAAAAGGCCGAGACTGAAAACTCGACCTCTTTATTCTTATTCCTTCTCCACTCTTGTAAAGCGATGGCTTTTACCGATTAAGCGGACTTTTTTATCAATATTACCAGTACCAGCTCGGATAAATTGGTCTTCGGTAACATCATGATACTGATGAATCAGACCACTGACATATTCAACTTCCATAATGCCATTCTCCCAGCCCATGGATTTGACCATTCGAGTCCCTTTAGCAGGATGCCGTTCCATTCACACACCATCCGCTTAAAGGATATTATCAAAGCTATCATAGACATCTTGTGGCCAGACACTGGATTGCACTTCTCCAATATGTTTTTTCCGCAAGAGGAACATCGCTAGACGAGATTGACCAATACCACCACCAATCGACAGCGGGAAGAAGCCACGAAGCAGGGTTTTATGCCAGTCAAATTCTAATCGATCTTCATCGCCCGTAATCGCCACCTGACGCTTGAGAGCATCTTCATCTACCCGGATTCCCATGGAAGAAAGCTCAAAGGCGGAACCTAATTGGTCATTCCAAACCAAAATATCCCCATTCAAGCCCTTATAGCCATTCTCCGTTTCAGTTGTCCAATCGTCATAGTCCGGTGCACGACCATCATGCGGCTGTCCGTCGGCCAGCACGCCCCCAATCCCAATCAGAAAGACTGCCCCATGCTCCTTGGCAATAGCGTTTTCTCTTTCCTTTGGGCTTAAGTCGGGATAAAGATTAACCAACTCCTCTGTGTGCACAAAGGTAATCTGTTTTGGCAAAATGGCTTCGATATCGTACCTAGCCTCTACGGCCAATTCTGTTAGACGAATAGCCTTATAAATTTTTTCGACAGTGTCCTTTAGATACGCTAAATTCCGTTGTCCATCTGGAATGACTTTCTCCCAATCCCACTGGTCTACATAAACCGAGTGAGTTGGATCTAAGGAATCCTCATCCGGACGTAGGGCCTTCATATGAACAAAAAGACCTTCCCCCTCATTAAATCCAAAACGAGCCAGCGTATGACGTTTCCACTTAGCCAAAGAATGAACAACCTCATAGGTTGCTTCTGGAATCAATTTCACATGCACTTCTACCGGATGCTCAATACCAGACAAATTATCTTGCATACCATCCCCAACACGAGATAAAATTGGACCTTGTACTTCGACAATCTCCAATTTATCTTGCAGATATTGAGTAAAGGTATTTTTAACAAAAGAAATCTCTTCTTGCTGATGAATAAAATCTTTTTTCATAGCCTCTCCTTATTTGTGAGTGTCTAAGTCTATCGTAAACTTAGCTATATGATACACTAAAATTAGAAAATTACAAGGAGGTACTATGTCCATTTTTCAAAAAAGCGTGAAAGTCATTTTGGTCATCTGGCTAGCCATCCAATTAGCGACTTTTTTTGGCCTTCAATATCCTTCATCAGCTGGAATTATCGGCCTACTCAGTCTTTTAGACACACGACGCTCAACCCTTATTACAGCCAAACGTCGGATTTTGAGTATGACCTCAGCCATACTCGCAGCGATTATCTGCTTTAGTTTATTTGGTCTGAATATCTGGGCCTTTGTCCTTAGTATGAGTATCTATATCCCTATGGCCTACAAATACGAGTGGGACATCGGCTTGTCTGTCTCCACTGTCGGCGTATTCCATTTACTGGATGCAGGCAGTTTAACAGTCCCTGTTATTCTAAATGAAATCGGCCTTTTCGTAATCGGAGTTGGCTTGGCTCTCTTAGCCAATATTTATATGCCTTCTTACCAAAAAGATATCATCGCAGCCAAAGATCGCGTAGAACTCCTATTCAAAGGTATTCTTCTGCGTTTCCACCATATCCTATCAACCGGTGAAAGTAGCGATGAAATCTATCGCATCCGACAACTGGAGCGTGAAATTCAAGCTGGCCTAGAACTAGTCTACCGTGATCAATCCAACCAACTCTTCCAACGAACGGATTACGAAGTGCATTACTTTGAGATGCGACTCGAACAAAGTCATTACCTCCAACAAATGGTCGAAGACATCAACCACTGCCACTTCTCTGCCGAAGAAAGCCTCATTCTAGCTCAGCTATTCAAGGATACCGCTCAACAATTGGAAGATAAATCAACTCCGATTCATTTAATCCATCGCATTGACCACTACCTCCAAGTCTTCCGCGAGCGCCCTCTTCCAAAAAGCCGCGAAGAATTTGAATCACGCTCCATGCTCCTACAAATCTTCCGCGACCTTGAACGCCTCATCCAATTAAAAGTTCACTTCTATGAACGCTATCCACATGACCAACTAACAGACGAATAACCACAACTATAAGTTTCCTTTAAGAAAAGAAAGGTATACTCTATTTACAGTTGAGGAAGACCTCAACGACTCCTAAAACTTTTCTTTTTCATAATAATCTCCTATAAGAGCCTCAGAACTACTGGGGCTCTTTACTTTGACCAGAATATTTGTCAGCCTAATTCAAGAGAAACTTAGAAGAATAGTTTCATTATTTTTTTTAATATTTGACTAAAAGTATATACCAGTATATAATAAAACAACAAAGTATATACCAGTATATAGGAGACGACATGACCCCATTCACGACCATATTTGGTAAATCACCTAAGATTTTCTTAAATCGAAATCAGGAATTTGAGAACCTATTAAAAAACCTCGATAACCCTTACTCCGATGCGCAATCTACTATCGTTACAGGAGTTCGAGGTTCAGGAAAAACCACCTTTATCACAAAGTTAGAAAATGAACTACCAGAGCACTGGATTCCCGTAACACTGATTAATACCCCCTCCATTGTATCTGAGTTAATTGCAGAATTAAGCCATAAGGTTAGTAGGGAGATTACTCTAAGTAATTCTATACAGATTAAAAATTTTAATATATTGGGTCTGACCATTGAAAATGTACAAGCTCAAAAGACCACAAATCAGCAACAGCTGATTGAACTACTAACCATTTGTCAAAAAGCCAATCGCAAAGTTATTATTTTAATCGATGAAATTTCTAGTTCTAACGGTATTAGGGAGTTATATTCACTGTTTCAGCTCCTTATCCGCAAAGACCTTCCTATTAGTATTGTTTCAACAGGTCTTCCAGAAGATATTAATGAAGTCATTACCGATAAAATTTTAACTTTTCTACTACGTTCAAATATGATTGTACTTTCTCCTCTTACCATCGATGATATTGAAGAGGCTTACCTTAAACATCTATCACTTGATCGTTCTGCTGCTGGTTATGCAGCAGAGAGAACCAGAGGGTATGCCTATGCTTTTCAATTGTTAGGTCAATTAATGTATGAGAAAGAATGTACAACCATTGATGATATCAAAGATATTATTCCAGATTTTCGATATTTACTAGGAAAGAATGCCTATCGACTAATCAAACAACGACTATCAGAGAATGATGAAATCTTCTTGAGAGTTATTAAATCAGAGACGAAAATAGCCGGTATAATTGAAGAAACCAAATGGGATAAAAACCTTGTTAATACGTATAAATATAGACTTATCGATAAAGGACTTATTTTTCAGCCACAACGTGGATATGTTGATTTAATTTTACCAGAATTTGATAGTTATCTTGAAAACTTCTAAAACGATACTAATAGAATAATGATTCTTTACATTCTGAAGGCCTCTAGGACTTTTCACACTATTTCATCCCTATAAATACAAAACCTCCCATCAGCTAATAGTAAAAAACTGATGGGAGGTTTTAGCCCTTCACATTTTAAAAAGGAAAAAGGATTATTTCAGCCTTTCCTGCATTTTCTCAACAAAAAGATAGGCTGCTGGGCATATGAGGGTATTTTGAATGGTTAAATGATTGATTTGATAAATCTTTTTACGGTCTGTGTGGGGAAACTCCCGACAAGCTTTAGGTCGAACATCATAAATCGAACAAAGATTGTCATCTCCGATAAAAGGACAGGGCATGGATTGAAAGACCTTATCTCCATCCTCATCCACGCGCAGAAAAGCTTCTTCAAAGGCGGATAATTTCATGCGAAAGGTCTTCGAAATGCGCGTGATATCCGCCTCTGTCAACAAGGGACCTAGATGACGGCAACAATTAGCACATTGAATACAATCAATTTCCTCAAACACTTCTGCGTGAATTTCCTGACTGAGTTTATCGAGATTTTTAGGAGGCTTCTTCTTCAATCCCGAAAGAAACTTCCGATGCTCTTTTTGCTTCTGCAAAGCCAACTGATGATACCGTTCTAAATCCATTTTTCTTTTCCTTATTCCAACATTTATCAAAATTATAGCATACCTAGGAATCCTCTAACAGCCAATCAATGAGCGACTTTTTCTGAATCCCATCATAATTGGCTTCTGGCTGTATCTGATCCAGTGTCAAAAGATATTTAGGGTGCTGGTCAGCGATGGCTTGCAACGGACGAAGTTCTCGCTCTAGTGTTTCAGGAGCCAGCGTTGACAGACTCACCTGAAAATATTGATAAGCCCCTGTTTCTGTCACAACAATAAAATCCACCTCATATTTACCAATATTTCCTACATATACTTTGGAAAAACGCCGTCTTAATTCCAAATAAACAATCGTTTCAATCATATGTCCCAAATCTTCTTGATGATCTGGTAACAGCAATTGGCGAAAACCGAGATCAACACAGTAAAATTTTTCTAGTCTTTGCAAAAGGGTTCGCCCTTTTACATCGAAACGAGGCACAGCGTAGAACAATAGGGAATCCAGCAAGGCATCCAGGTAGCCTTCCAAGGTGGTATTGGAAACCTTTACCCCTTGACTAATCAAGGTATTCCGAATTTTATTCGTAGAAATTGGACTCCCCATACTACTAAGGAGCGTCCGTGCCAAACGCTCTAACAAATCTGGACTAGCTGCACCTGCCCTGGGCAAAACATCATTCAACAAGATCGTTGAATATAGCCCTTGCAAATATTCAATACGCTCTCGATAACTCTCTGTTTGTAACAAATAAGGAAAGGCACTAAACAAATAGGCATTAAATAATTGGCTTGGCGATAAACTGTCCTCCTCTCGCCCAGCTACATATTCTGAGAAGGATAAGGGAAGAACTTCTAACTGAACATACCGTCCCGTTAAATTTGTTGCCAAATCACTACTCATGAAATAGGCATTGGAACCTGTCAGATACAGATCAACATTGGGCTTTATAAACAAACTGTCGGCAACCAATTCAAACTGATCCACATGTTGGATTTCATCTAAAAAAATATAATAGGTCTCCTGAGTTTGGAGTTGCTCCTCTAAATACCTATTTAAAGCCCGAAAGTCTCTCAACTCATAGTAACGAAGATCTTCAAAATTAATCACTAAAATCTGATTTTCTGCCACTCCAGACTGAATCAGTTCTTGCCGAAAAAGCTGAAACAATACAGACTTACCTGCTCGTCTGACTCCGCTGATAACCTTGATAACCTGCCGATTCCGATGCCTGTTTAAAAAAGCCACATACTCCGGTCTATTTATCCATTTCATTGAATCACCTCTCTAACAGTATAACAAAAACGACCATTATTTCCAATCAACTGGAAATAATGGTCGTTTTTGATAGATATTTCCAATCAACTGGAAATAATCTTGTTTTGAAAATTTGAAGAGACAAAGAAACGACAGACTAACCATCATCTAAAAAGACCATATTACACAACAGAACACATCAAATCTACAATCTTTACTACACTGAATTTGATACGTTTTCATGTTTCTGAACATTTGAACTTGAACGCACTGCGCTCTTCTTCGTTTTTCTTCGTTTTTCTTCGTTTTTACTTCATTTTAACTTATAGTATTGACTACGATCTCTCGTACTTGTTCCATACCAAGCCAAAATGTCTCTGTCACGTAAACTTTTTAGTAATTTTGAAGAATAGGATATACTGCGCCCCAGTAATTCAGAGGCTTTCCTTGTCGTCATTTGTTCATTCTTATTGTACATGTATTGAAGTAATATTTTTTCATCTACACTTAGAATACTGTAATCTTTGATTTTTACTTCCAAAGCATCTTTGATACGCAAGGTTCGACTAGTAATACTATTTTCCAAGGTCAAAACCACCTTATTCCCAGGCACTGAATATATAGGCTCATGGAGAAAAGCAGAGTCCATCTCAGAGTAAATACGTTTAACCCCTTCATTCATTTCACGAACCCAACCAAATTCCGTTAGAGTTCTGGCAATTCGAGGATTTCTTGAAAAACGCTCATGCTTGATATTTTCAACAGTTACAATGTTTGGTAACTTTCCTGGACTATGGATTTCCAAGCGGTCATCAAACATCAATACACGAATATGATCCCCGTAAACAGAATAATCACGGTGAGTCACCGCATTGACAAGACCTTCAAACCAAGCAAATTCAGGATATTCAGGTAAGATTTGAAATTGACCATTATCATCTAAATATTGAAATTCTCGAAGCTGGGTGCGAATAAAATCGCGAGCTTTGACAATCAAGGTCGGTAGCGCATCATCAAAAGTTACTTCTTTAATAACATTAAAGCTACTACCTGTACCCATGTCTGTCCCATCAAACCTCTGGAAGCGAACTCGGGCTTGAGGGAAGAAACCTGATGGGTATTTTCCAAAGAGTAAAATTGCTGCCTTCGTTAATTTACCATTCACGAGAAAACGCCGAGCTTTAAGAATTTCTTCTATGGAACGCTCTGAAATATCAAAACAATTTTTGAAATCCTGCACTAAGCGAGTATCAATATCTTCTAGAGTTGCATCAGGAACTACTTCATCTTCGAAAAAACGTTGACCTTTATCATAGGCAAGATGTGTACGTTGTTCATAACTTAATTTAACTGATTCATTACCTTGACGGAGATACACTTCATCGCTTGGGGCAGCAATCACACGATTCGATGATAACTCAACTGAGATGACCAAGATTAAGTCTTCCTCACCCTTGTGATTTACTACAGGAATTTCTTCAAAAGATAAATCTAGAGGTGTCTCACGCATCTCACGGTCAATCTTTTTAAAATCTTCAACAGGATAAGCTTTACCATCTTTAAAACCTGTAATGATATTACTCTTGTTTTCATCCTCAATCCCAATAACTAGTTGCCCACCATCCGCATTCGCAAAAGCTATCAAATGCTTGAGTAATTCCTGCGGTTTCTTACGAGCTGACTTTCGATCCAAGTATTGATTTTCTGATGAGCATTGGTAGTATGACAATTCTTTATTCATCATGTTCTCCTGAGAATTAATAAGCTTAGTATAACACAAACACCTTCAGTAAATCCTTAGCGAATATAATCCTACAAACATTCAAAATTACACACTAACAAAAAGAACCCCCACAAACGTGAGAGTTCTGTCTCCTCCAACAAACAATTAACGTTTTGAGAATTGTGAAGCTTTACGTGCTTTCTTAAGATATCGTTTGACAAAGTCTCTTTTTATATATGTTCAGAAACCTTCAACAGAGCCTCTCTTTCATTCTCTCAAATTGAAAAAATTCAACTAATTTGAATGATACACTTTGAATCAGGGAAATTTTTTCCTTCCATTATCTTAGTAAGTATATAAATCAATAATCACAAATTAAACTTTGTAACTCTTCGTTCGAAGTCACTTTATAAAGTTTATCACCCAATTTAGTGTTTTTGAATTCTTTAAACTCTTGTTCACGTAATCCTAAATGAGTTGTTATGACATTATCCCAATAAATATTTTGTTTCTTCGGAGTGGGATCCACCACATTTCCATAACTATCAAATATTTCCTTCAATCTAAAGACAACGTACTTTTCTACCGATATATCCTCCATAAAATATCTATCAATTTGTGCCGCAAAGTTTCTCAAACTCGTCATCATTGATAACGTCTCTTTAAATGTAGGAATTTTATTATTATCATAGTGTTTTATGAATTCATCAATATTTAAAGCTTTATACGATTTTTCAATATCTTGAGCGTATCTTCTTAAATTTGTTTTTATCTCTTGATCGAATTTTTCACTAGTACCATGAACTAAATCATTTCTCCAAAAGATTGCAGATTTTACAAGAAAATATTCCTTTGATTTCAATTCTGGGAAGTTTACAACAAGTAATTCCAACTTTTTATATATTGATTTTTTCGTTCCACGGTTATCTATTTCATCAAAAAAAGGTAGTTTCTCTGGAATTAGTTGCTTAAGTTCTTTTAAAAAGAAGTCATCGAAGTAGCTTTCAAATGTTGATACGCAATATGTGAGTGAGGCTTTTTGAATAAACAACTTAGATTCACTTTTACTATTTTCAATGTCTTTAGGACCCCAAGTTGTACTTAACTCCTCGGGTTTATCATCTTTTGATTTAATTAAACCAATCCCAATATAAGAAGTGATAAAGAATTGATTTTCTCTTCCGTGCCTTTTTAAATATCTTCGATAAGTCTTTGAGTCTGTTTTCATTTTTCCACCATAGGTACTTCTGGATTTGAACCAAAACCTCAGGACATAAGGGATTTATATATTAAATCAATTAAAACCCACGTGCTACCATTACACCAAATACCTTAATGTATTAATTGTACCATAAATATTGGACTTATACTAAATATATTTGGAGCTTCTTTCTGAAAAAACCAAATTTCAAGTTCAAGTTAGCCACCCAGTAGAAATTCCTTCGGCGACTTGTAGTCCAAATATTTCTTAGGGTAGTTATTTATCCAATTTTCAATGAAGGCGACTTCTTCAGGAGGCGTTCTCTTTGTTCCTTTTGGTAGCCATCTTCGTATGAGTCGGTTGTGATTTTCATTTATACCTCTTTAATCAAGAACGACGTTCGCATGATGATTAGCTGCTTAACCTATAATCTTTCTTTATTTGTGAAGCATCTAACTAGTGAATCTGTGAATAATTTGACGATGAAATGTTTTCGGAAACTGTTTGTGAATATATCCGGAAAATGTGTCAAAAGTGCTAGAAAGAAGATTCTAAAACTATCTAACTTATATTGTCAGAAAGATAAGTTTCAAACTCTCTTTGAACGAATTTCGAGATTAAATTTCTCACTCCCCATTCTCTATAAAGCAAAAAAGGCTGATCCACCTTTGTTAGGAGATTAGAAAACCATGAAATCAAATAATATACATTTTTAAAATTATAGGTTTGCACCAAGGGGTCAATATACTCTTTTTACGATAATAAGGCCACTAAATATTTTTTTATCTATAGAAAAGTTTTGGCGTAAGTCAAAACCACCCGTGATACATGAGATGAGTTTTGGTATAGGAATTCTCTTCGAGAAACCGCTTACTCGATTTTTCCTCGTATAAAGATTTTATTTTTAGACGCTAAAATCGTTTGAGCGTCTGCTTTCTTTGGATGTTCTGGACGAGGTCTTGTTTTTCTCCAACCATTACGTTTCAATAGCTGGTAAAAACCATCTTTGGTGGTTTTATGACCTAATTTATCTTGATAAGCTTTATACAGGCGTTCAACTGTTACGAACTCACCATTTATAGCAGAATTCAACTCTTCACTTAAAAAAGCTTGTTCTTCCTCAACTGTCATATAAGAGTTACGACGACCACCTCTAGCATCAGAGGTAAGAGCTGCTAGCCCCTCTTTTTGATATTTTTTCGTCACTCTCCAAACGGTATCATGTGAGATATCAAGCATCTCCATAATGGATTTGTAGGGAGTATTGATGGCTCTAAGATATACCGCTTGGATACGTTTGTGGTAAGTTACTAAGTTTTTATCTTTTAGAGCTGCTTTGAGCTCTTTAATCATTTCATTTGTAAATTTCATATCTCTATTATAATTCAGATTTTGACTTTAGTTAAGCATTAGGTATTTACACAGATTTGTTTAAGGTATAAATAATTTAGGTTCAAGATATTTTTTCAAACTAACTTTCTATCCATTCCTTAGTAAAACTTACTTTTAAAAATCACCAACATTTTTAATATAATTAATTTAGTGAATCTCTATATTGTCGAACATCACCTAACAATCTTTCTGGCCTGTAGTCATCTTTGATAATCATTGATGCTGTTGATTTTTCCATCTGAAATATTTTTAAAAATTCATCGTCACTGATTTTTTTATCAAAACCAATTTTATAGCTAGGGGCATCTCTATAATCACTATCAATATGATACGGAGGATGTTCGAAAACCCTGTCCCTATCAAATTGTCCCTCTGCATCTAAAGAGTGTTCCAAATCAATATCATAACGTAAATATGAGGAATCGTAGAACAATAGCTCTGAGACTAACTTACTTAATTTTTCTTCATCAAGTAACTTAAACCCCATAGTCTGTTCAGAAAAACTATCTTTTATTGACTCAATTTTTAGAGTTTGATCCAAAAAAGACTGTCTTTCAAATGATAAAAACATACTATATTTAAAATATTCAATTAAGAATATAAGTTCATCTAATGATATTAACACTCCCGGATTTAGCCTCGATTCTAAGACTCTAGTTTCAAATTGATAATTAGGGATAAAGGGCATATAAAATGAAGTGATTTTATTTTCCGAATGCACAACTATTCTTGATATCTTTTTGTAGAAGGAAAAACTAAAAAGTTCCTTGTTTCCTGCTACACCTTCTTTCTCATCCAAAAAATACTTATAAAGAATTAAACAAAAATATATTAACTCATTCTTTTTTCGAAAAATCAAGCTATTTACCCTTGCCCGAATCATATCATAATCAGATTTCACCTCAGTATAACTTAATGATTCATCAAAATTATTTAAAATAAATGTACTACTAATGGATGGAAGTATATCTTTTGTAACCTTTATATCTAAATATTCCATGATTCTATTAATTCCAGAGCAAGCACAACAATTCTTTTTATTGCTTCCTGATCCATCGTGCCTCTTTTTATTGCATTATTCTTCAAAACAATATCTAAGACATCATATTTTTTATCATCAGGTATATTTAAATCTTTAATACACTTCAATATCAAATCTTCTTGTGTTATAACTTCTTTACTATTCAAGCCGTATAATAAACCTTTATCAATTCTATCTCTCTCACTTGGTTTTTCAACAATAATTTTTGCTTCAAACTCAATTTCTTTTGACGCTTTAATTAAATTTTCTGTAAAATTTTCTTCTTTATAGGTATCAGGAGAAATAATTAAATAAGATGTTAAAAAAGAACGTGTTAAAGCCATATATAATGCATTGCGCTTCCTGATTTCAATATCAGTGTTTTGTGAATTTATTTTATTTAACCCCTGATTATCAATAACAATGACAAAAGGAAATTCCAAGCCTTTTACATTGTTGATATTAGTAATCGTTATTTCATTCTCATCATGAATTCTTTTTTCTTCTGGTACAAGAACATATTCCCACAAATATCTCTTCATGATCTTACCTCCTAGTCTACGCGCCTTAGCCCTTGTATTCTTCTGACTATAGTACGTATAAATTATTGCTATATCAGTTGCTTTTACACTCGGATTGTTATTAATTATAGAATCAATTACACTGAGAACAGCTTCTTGATTTTCCTCAAAATCCACAGTCTTTATAATTTCAACCGCCTTAACCTTTTTTAAGTCTAGACTCCCCTCAAAACGGTTAACTCTTTTTCGAGATATTAAAAATTGGTTATCTTTGATATTTTCAAGATGATATCCTGCCATTTTCCAATCTTTATCTTCCAACCATCTAACAACCGGTCGTTCTAATAATCCAAAACCTAAAACATGAGAGAATAATAGTGTTCTTGGATCAGTTCGGTATACTTTATTGAGAACATAGTCCGTTGTTTCATAACTAAGCATACTCTCATCTGAAAAAATGTTCTGTAAAATATCCCCAGCAACATAAACCCTTTTTTCCGTCACTATTTCACACAATTCTATAAATTCTTTATCAAAGTCTTGACTCTCATCAATAAATAGATAATCAAAAATTGGAGTTATTTTTTCTAAGGTATTTAAATGATTAATTGCATCTTGCCAAACCTCTGAATTCTTTCGATCATACGAAAATCTTTGAAATTCAATGCCATATTCTTGGCAGATTCTTGAATAAAGCCCAGAGTTTGGAAAACCTTCGCTCCCCCAACTATGTGCTACAAATAAGCGACGATAAGTAATCTGCTCTGACACTTTCATTGTATTGAAAAAGTCAATGATTCTTGTACTTAGACTTTCGGCAAGAACTTTATTAAAACAAGTAACACCTATTCTAGCATCAGTTTCTTCAACAAAAATTTTTCTAATCTTATGAAGAAGTAATTCAGTTTTTCCAGATCCAGCAAGTCCCTGTAAGGTTAAAGTTTTTTTTGTTTCATCCTCTTTATAAACGAATTTAGTCTGATTTAAATCAAATAGAACAATTTTATTTTTTACAGCATCAAGAGCAGGTAATTCTTCTTCTTTCAGAATATTTAAATCAAAATCCTTAAACTCTTGAATACTTCCCATAATTAATTGAGATAGAAACTTAATCTTTCTTGAGTCAATATTATTCAAATTAAAAAACGTATATTCATCTATCCCCCCATTATCAATCTTTACAAAATAAGATTCCCACTCCCTCTTCCTTTTTAATATATTAAAATACTGTGAATACTGAGCTGTTATTAATGCATTAATATCATCAATAAAATCTTCACAATAATACTTAAACTCCTCATCATAACTTCCATCAGGATTACAATCAATAAAAAAAATTTTTGATCCTTGAACAATCAATGTTACCCCAAATGCATAATATTCCTTCTCTTTTGAAACTAGCATTGGCTTTTGAAGTATATAAACAGTCTCTTCATAGTCGTCTGGAATAAATCTTTCAACATCCTCTAACATATGTTTGAATACTTCAGACTGTTCAACCTCTCTGCTCACATCAATAAAAATATTTTTTGGCATAAAATCAATCACCTTATTCCTTATTTAAACTAATACTCAATTTACTTAACACGTCTAGTCTAACATCAAATATCCTAGATATCTTTACTATATACTTAAAGCTAGTATTCCTAAGTCCCTCCTTTTCTTTTTAATTATAATTACTTCAGAAACATCCGCTCTTTTGCTAATTGAGATCCTGTAATACTTTTTACACGCCTTAGTTCATTAAAAAGTATTGAATTGCCCTTTTCAAAAAATTTTTCCGCTTCTCCACCCAAGCAATTAACTCTTGTCTGAAAACAGACTTACCTGCTTCAATTAGCTCTTCTAAATTTTTACGAAAGAAGGATCTCAATACCCTCTAACTTATTATTCATAATTTCTTCATCATTTCCAACTAAATAATCAACTGTTACATTTAAAATCTAAGAAACATTGACAAGATCTTCTTGTATTGGTTTCCAGTACCATATTTCCAAGAATCATGGAGTAATACTCAATTGTATAGATTTGACCATAAGTTCCCACCACTAAGTAACATTTCCAGACACTATAAATCATTTGCGTTTAAATCGGAACTGCTACATTTTACATGTTAGCTTCAACAAAAATTTTATCTCGCCAGCTTTGGTCAAAACTCCCTGCAAGTTCTTCATATGATTCATCAATTGCTTTTAGTAGTTGTTGTTCATCGATATTATGTTTCAGCATATGAAGCAGTTTTCTAGTCTCCAGAGGAAAAATTTTTACTAAATCTGCAATTCCATCTTTATACGATGACCTCAAAGGCACACTCGCAGCTGCTCGCCAAATATTTACAGTATTATCATCCAATTCATCAGCAATAAATAAAGTGATGACATTCTTATCAGAGTTATCTACAGTCAAATTTGTTGCGTGTCGTAATACTGGCTCCCATTCACCACGTTTTTGAGCTTGAGCATTCATCAAAGTAACTTCTAGCATTAATGTCAAGTTGTCATAATCAATGACAATATCACCAGCACCACCAGCTGCATGTGATAGTGGTCGCATTTCACCATCTAATGTTAAATTCAAACTCTTTGTAATAACAAAATCTTCTTTAGAAATATAGAACCATGCAATAGCAACAATATATTCAAAAATTGTCGGAACAGTTGCCAACTCCGATACTTCAGCTTTAATTTTTTCATCATCTCTTGTTGAAAATAGTGGTAAGAGTTCAATAATTTTTTCTCTAGGAAATGTTGTTGAGATAAACCTTCTAAATTTATCTTCTTTTTGTGTTAAAACAACACTTTCAATTTGTGAAGTGTTCTCAACTCCAAGAAGTTCTTTAATTTCCGACAATATAGTTGATTCATCTAAATTCAATATATCAGTTATTGTATTTTCTTGATAAAATAAGTAACTTAAATTTTCTTCATAATCAGCATAATTTTCAGTTCCTGAGAAATTCATAGAGCTAAATATTATTGAAAAAACTTCTGAATTAGTAGCATTGACTAGACCAGTATTAAACTCTAATAATCCCGATAAATTAAAAGTTCTTTTTGTCATATCTCGATATTCATGTACGATGTCAGCTTTTTTAGAGAGTACAAATTGATTGTAAATAAACGTATTATTTTCCGACAACAAATCATTGTCGGCGTTTTCTTCTAAAAAATCCTGGACATTTTTTGATTTCATGAACTTCGATTTAGCAAAAATAGCTTTCCCAAACCCAAACGCCTTAGTTAATTTATCATTAGAATTAAATCCAAGCAACGATTCTAAATTTTGAACAGTTTTTCTAGATTTAAAAGTCAACAATTTATTAACAAACTCAAAATATAATTCTTGCGTTTCTGAAGATTTTCTATTTACAAACAAAGCATCAAATTCTTCTCTATTTAACTCTTCTGTTGAAAAGAGTTTGTCAGCAGATACTTTACTTGTATTTTCTGGAAAGTTTCTATCTAAAAATTCCGAAAAAACTTCATTGTTGTCGTTAACACTTTGATAATCATTAATTATATCTTTTATCTTTTGATTATCAAATGACGGCTGGATTAAATGAATTAATGTTAGAAAATCCCATTGCGGAATATTTTGATATTTCAAGACCATTCCTAATGCAACTCGAAATGGATAAAAATAATTCACCTTGTTCGAATCATAAACACGTAGCTTTAACAGCTGACGAGTAAATAATAAATTATTTTCATCAATCCCTAATGAACGTTCAACATCATTTGCACTAAGTGTATTTCCATTTATCCAACTTTCAGCAACTTTTGAAAGTTTCCTTTTTGAATTTGTTAAACCAATTTTTACTAAGGCATTGGTTAAAGTTCTACCCCTTTTTGCAAAATCTTCGTTGGAATTCCTAGAAAATAAATCTGTTCCTCTCAAAATTTTTTCGTAAAATTCCGCTTGTGTAGTATTATCCCATTCATCAAATTCTAAATTTGTTTCTTGAAGATACAGCAACAAGATTTTGTAGTCATCAATTAGAGTTTTTCTTCTAAAACTCGTGTCTCCTACATTAAACGTTTCTGCGGTACTTGTAAGTTTCATTATATATACCTCTCATAATTTGTGACTAAAACCTCAACTGTTTCACTTTGCTTAGCCTTTGACTGGTAATTACTGTTATTATAATTATAGTCCAAGACGTATAAATTATATTTTGAAGCCCAAATTTTAAGAATTTCATTTTCTCTTCCTTTATGGATTATCACATTTGAAAGAGCAAACTTAATATTTCTTTCATTTGCTTTATCAAGATATTCATATAAATCTTTTTCATCTTTTTCAGACCAACCACCATTTTCGTTATATGCTGCCGTCGTAATAAGATACGGAGGATCTGCATATATAAAATCACCCTTATTAATAACCACATCACGGAAATCATTTGCAGAATATTCAATCGGTGAATTCTGTAGTACTTTTACAAACCTACGTAATTTTTCTTCCATCTTTTTGTTAAAGTCTCGTTTACCAACTGGAAGATTGTACTCACCTTTTGAATTAAAACGAATCTGGTTATTAAAACCGAATATAACTAACAAGTAAAACAACAATGGTGACGGTGAATTATTATAATCCTTTCTCAACTTCAAGAATTTTTCTTTATTGTAGCCACCTAAACCATTAACACTATTTGCAGAGTAAAAGGCATACCCATTTTTCTTTGTATTGGACATTCCATAATCTTTTATTGTCATTTCCACATGGGTAATGAACTCATCTACATCAACCGTTGAAATATACTTAAAAAAGTCAATTACATGATTTTCAACATCATTCATAAGATAACTCTCTGCTTGCCCACATTTTGCTAGGTTTACAGTAACACTACCTCCACCAGAAAATAGATCAATCAATCGTGTATAGCTTGAAGGAAAATAAGGTCTTAATTGTGGAAGTAATTTTTGTTTCCCCCCCGTATAATTCAATGGTGATTGAATTATTTCATCATCAACTGTACAAAGATACAGTAATTCTTTATGATCCTCTATATTCGATTTCCCAGTTGTAAATGTATTAAAATCAATTGAAAATACTTCAACTTGTCCACGTTTTTTTAATGTAGAAATAATTTCTTCATTTGAAATCTTAGCATTTGAGCGGGAATTTCCTTTTTTTGCCATATTATTGTATGAAACCAAAATATAACGAGCATCAATATTTTGAATTAAATCATCAAATGCTTGTGGTGCTCTAGATTTGGTATAGTCTGAAGATTTTTCAGAGCGATTAACTGCTTTCATAGTCACTCCCTCAACTTCTGGTTTTTTCCACTCCATAACATTTTCTAAAACATGGTAGGCACTTTCATAGCCACGAGAATTGTAGGGTGTATCAATATAAACTAGATCTGTTTTAATTTTTCTAACCAGCTGATTTGCATCTTCATTGTAAATCTCATTTCCAACATTTTCATTGAATTCGGGAACTCTTAAATAAATAGATTTAAAAGTATCCATTTTTTTCCGATAAGCATCAAAATGTCCTACTGTGTTAGCCACCTTATCCATAGCATATAGTAAAGAAGTCAATAGGAATGCTTTCTCTCGCTTGTTCAAATCATTGTAAGTTTCGATTTTTTCACGAATTGCATCAATTTTTTGTGCGTTTTCACTAGAAAAATATTTATTACCAAAATTTTTATCAACATAGCCACGTATGCCTTCAAGAGAATTTAGTTCTTCAATTTTAAGTTGAATTTTTTTTTCATCTACAGACATATTTCCGAACCATGTTTCATAAGAAATAGAGTTACTTGTAAGAATATCATTGACTATGACTTTTTTTCCTTGCTTGTTAAATAGATTGGCAACAACACCTGTTCCACCAAAAATATCTGCAACTGACTTAACATTCTTAGTGTATTCCGAAACAACATCATTAATAAAATCTAGCAATTTCTGCTTACTGCCTAAGTATCTTCTATTATTGATTTGAAGAGGAGTCGGTTCAGCTTTAAACAAATCTAGCTGTTCACTGTGAATTTGATTTAATTTTTTATCAATAATCTCCACTTGACTAAATGTCCAAGCATTCTGATGCCCTTTTTTTATGGTCGGTGCAGGAATTTCATTTTTCCTCACCCAATTATTTACAGTTTGTCGTGATACTCCATACTTGTCCATTAAATCTTTTGTTGTCATCATTTAGGCATCACCTCTCTCTTTACAGTTATAGCTATTTTAGCATAATCAACGCAATAAGTAACTATCAATCTCTAATATACATAAATCAACAAATACTTTCCTCTTCTGATCAGTTAGTCTTTTAGTAATCACTTTTATCATACTTTAACAACTTCAATTAATATGAATTTATTCAATCAAAAGTTTTACAACTCTTTCTTTAGTGATATAGTCATTTAGTTTTTAAATAGTATGTTATTGCATCAGTTATAGAGTCCATTTTACGAAGTAATTCTGTAACTGATTTTTTTAAAATAGCCCAGCTTTTTTCAATAGGATTTAATTCTGGAG
>NZ_JBTGGE020000040.1:0-18024 GCF_054331515.2 Streptococcus sp. 10F2
CTGTTCGTAGAGCCACGATTTCGCTATCCCTTCCTCTCCCCGCTACCTCACGATAGTCAGGCTTGGGAGTCGCTATTGGGTTCACCGGTAGCAGGTGCCCACAGAGGACTTACACCTCAGATGTATGACATGCCCGTCGTACTTAAAAACAGACCTTAGTCAGAGACTAAAATCTGCCTTTTTTTGATTTTCTCAGACTAACTTCCTAATCATTCTTTAGTAGAACTTACCTAGTTCTCAGACTAATTTTTACTAGAAGACCATTCTTGTTTGGTTTCTTGCCATACTTGGACAACTAGTTGTGCGAACTGGAGTAAAGGTTTCCACTGCTCGGAACTAAGTGATTGTCCTCGTTGCAAAATTTTTAAGATGGTAGTCCATGCACTTTTTTGAAAAAAGATATTGATGGAGCTGATGCCTTCGTGCTCCATTAAGGAAAAGCAGGTCTGAATGATTTGGGCTAGTTGAGCATCGGGAACTTCTTCGACGAGTTGAGCCATGGTTTGTTCAAGTTGTTGACTACTGGTGGAAAGACCTGAAGCACGACTAAAGGCATGCTCTTCTATTTCCCAGGTAAAGGTGTTGTGTTGGCGCATGCCATTTTGGACCGAACTTTTGATGATTTGTGTCGGTGCTTGAGAGTAAAGGAAGATACCGACAACAGAATTTTCAGGAATATAGCGATTGATTTTAGGATGAATCCTTTGATATCCCTGGCTCTCCAGGACACTTGTATGGAGGCCTGGCGCATCAAAGGAGTAAATGCTTTTGAGTTTTTTCGAAAGGAGGGGTGTCAGATGGCTAGCCGCATAGATGGCTAGGTTTCCTCCTTTTGAATGACCAGTTATATCAATATCCCCTATTAATTCTGTGAGTGCTTCCGTTAAATAGTTGCATGCTAGAATTTGGGCAGGGATTTCTTCCTGATAGGACATTAATAAGTCCTCTTTCCAGCCCACAAGGCTATCATCGGTTCCTCTAAAAGCTAGGACATAGGTCTTGGGAGCAATGCAGAAGGTGACTGCAGAGAATTGGAGATTATTTTGGGGTTCAATGATATTTTGAAAAGCCAGTAGCTTTAAATTTTTATAGCGTTTGCTGTGAGCCATCTTGTGTAATAGCTGGTAGCGTTCGCGCATTAGGGGAGATGGGTCAAGTGGTATCTGTTGTTCCAAATCTGATAGGCGCTGGGCTTGATTTAAATCCCAACTAGGAGTGACGAAAGTATCGAAGGGTAAATAGCTCAGTTCGGCCAAAAGGAGATAGTCAATTTCTCCATAGGGACGATCATAAAAGCTATCATATTGGACTTCTTGAATATAGTCAATGGTATTCATAGTTATTCTAGGCTTTGACTGGCACGATAAAGGGTAAAGGCTGTGAAGAATCCGACGAGGACGATAATCCAACTAAGGAGGGTGAGGGACATACTTTTAACCAAGGTAGCTGCGATAATCACCCCTAAGATACCTCCTAGGACAATCCAGCCCAGGCTTTTTTTATGATAGGAATCGTTTTTGATAAAGGTCATTGAAGTGATCGGCATGAGGGCTGCACAGGAGGTCATCATAATTGGAAAGGCTGCTAAAGGATTCATTCCAAGGAGGTAAACCATGACCATACAAGGTGAATAGAGACCGACACCAGCTGACATGAGAGCACCGAGTACAAAGTTTCCCAAAATTCCTAAGACGAGCGCCCAACCAGTAAGTCCCATAGCTGTGTTGCCAGAGCCTAGTGAATCAATAAATCCTGTAATACGTCCCAGCATGAGGAGACTGGTTAGGAGCATGGCAATGCTGATTGTTCGGAGAATCAGTTTACGGTTGAGATGGCTAACAATTTCACTTCCCATTTTTCCTCCAGCAGTAGCGGCTAAAACCATAGAAATGAGGGTGAGAGAATCTACCTTGACAACACTAATAAAAAATAGAGCTTCTGTAATGGTGGGAAGAGTATGAGCGATGTTGAGGGTTCCGGGTAAATGGCGATCATCTTCTAAATAATGACTCGCTCGAAAGAGGGTGGTAGTTGTCAAGAAAGAGCCTATACCCAAGGTGTCTAAGAAATCAGCAATAAAGCCAATCGCAAAACCAGTTAGCATTTGGGGACCTCGCGCAAAAAGCTCTGTCAAGCTGGTTCTTCGACTGAGAGCAAGAATATAAATCAGACTAAGGACGATGAGAATCGTTAAAATGATGGTAGTCATCGGACTACTCCTCTCTATTTGTAGTATTTGTTAGATTACCAGTATACCATATCACAGATAGAGAGAATCATTTGACAACTTTTCTAAATCACTATTAAATATAGGTTTTCTGCTGATTTTTGCTAGAGAGGAGGTGTCCGTGTCATTAGTGTAAAATAATTCTCAGAAAAAATGATTGAACAAACTAAAAAAACTATATCTCGGTAGGTATCGAATCAACCAGAGAGGCTATAGCATCTGTGACTATTGTATCAGAGATCTTTGGAGCAGAAGTTGAAGAATGATTTTCATGGATCTTTTGTGACTTATTTCTAGATTATCTAAGCCACTGTCTAGAATGACTGGATAAATTTCTTGTTCAATCTGATGTAGCTGGGAATTGGTACTGGATTCAACCGCTAAAAGATAGAGGTTTACAAGTAAGGGATGGTGTCCGAAAGTGGTTATCGCTAGGATAGGGATCCTATGAAAAAATAGGGACGAAATTGGACCAGACGAGCTACTGAAAACATGGCAACTCACCTAGTGAGTATTCGCAATGAGAAGTTTGAGAGATTATTTAGAAAAACTGTTTCTGAGCCAGTCTTTCGTGAATCTATATCCATAGGTGCTTCAAAAGCATGACAGGTCATTAAACACGAGGTCCACACCATTCCACAAGCAAGAAGTTCCGTGATGGGGGCGTTTATCAGGCTGTTTTAGGAATTTAGAAGGAATACAGAAGCAGGTCTTCCTATCGTAGTGGAATCATCAGCAGTTGAGAACCAACTATTGGACAACTTAGCCACTGATGGAGCAAATAGAATTTGCGACCTTTGTGCTTCGTAGAGAGCTTCGCTCTCCTTATTCATACAATGCTATCTGACCCACACTATTTCCTATGAAGACCTGCTTGTTAGAATTCTTTAAAACGAGGATTCTAGCTAGTTATAAGCGTTACTTGGTTTTGAAAAGTTGAATATTCAGGTAGTTATGTGGAGACACAAATTCGAATTTACTAGTTTCTTAGATTTGCGATTGTTTTAAGTGTTCAAGAATAGCTTGCTACATACTTCCGTGGTCTTGTTTTTGACTTTCCGTGAGTTGTAATGGTAGAATAAGTGGAATTTAAAAAGGATGTGATAGTATGAAAGCATTTCGTAAAAAAGACCTTAGTCAGACACGGACAGAGATGCGGCGTCATCTAGGGTTGAAAGATTTGTTGTTTTTAGGGGCTGGTGCCATGGTTGGGACTGGTATTTTTACGATTACTGGAATTGGAGCTGCTACCTTAGCGGGACCTGCTCTCGTTCTTTCCATTATTATTTCCGCTTTTTGTGTGGGCTTGTCGGCACTCTTTTTTGCGGAATTTGCTTCACGCATTCCAGCTTCTGGTGGAGCCTATTCCTATATCTATGCAGTTTTTGGAGAATACCCAGCTTGGATGGTCGGTTGGTTTACAATTTTAGAGTATATGATGGCCGTATCAGGAGTTGCTGCTGGTTGGGGTGGCTATTTGAAGGGCTTGCTGGCATCATTTGGTTGGGAATTACCTCAGGCTTTAAGCGGGACCTTTAATCCAGCTACTGGGACCTATATTGATTTATTACCTGTTTTGGTGGTAGCCTTTGTCACAGCAGTTGTGTTACTACAATCCCAGACGGCTCTGCGATTTAATTCGTTATTGGTTGTGTTGAAATTTTCAGCTCTTTTGCTGTTTATTGGACTAGGAGCATTTTTTATCAAGGTGGAGAACTGGTCTCCATTTGCTCCTTTTGGCTTTGGTTCCTTATACGGGGCTGAGACAGGGATTATGGCAGGGGCCTCCTTGATGTTCTTCAGTTTTTTGGGATATGAGTCTCTATCAATGGCTGTGGATGAAGTGAAAGAACCTCAGAAGAATGTGCCACGGGGAATTGGTCTATCGCTAGCACTTGTAACTTTAATGTATGTATTGGTAACCTTAGTATTAACAGGGATTGTTCCCTATGAGCAGCTAAATGTTGCAGATGCAGTTGCCTTTGCCTTACGAAGTGCTGGTCTTGAGTGGGCGGCTCATTATGTGTCTTTGGTTGCAATTTTGACTTTAATTACAGTGTGTCTATCTCTAACTTACGCCTTGTCGCGGATGATCTATGCTATTGCTCGTGATGGTCTTTTGCCACAAGCGTTTCGGAGGCTGAATCCTGTGAGTAAAGTACCGACCAATGCCACTCTATTAGTTGGTGTTTTTGCAGCTATTTTTGCGGGGATCTTTCCTTTAGCAAGCCTGGCTTCCTTCTTAAACATTGTGACTCTAGCCTATTTGATCATTCTAGCATTTGGTCTTCTTCATCTTAGAAAGACGAAGGGGATGCCAAAGGAACATGAGTTTAAAACTCCTCTGGTTCCCTTGCTTCCGCTGTTATCTATTTTGATTTGTCTTTCCTTTATGGTGCAATACGATGGAACGACATGGTTGGCTTTTGGAGTCTCAATTATCATTGGTAGTTTGATTTATTTCTTATACGGTCAAAAACATTCGGAGCTACATGAAAAATTCAGGTAAAACCTGGATTTTTTTTGCTCATAAATCTGCAACATGATACAATAAGATGAGCTTTTGGAAAGGAGTTTCATATGGATCGACTTGTTAGGATGCTGGAGAATAATTTTCAGATTGTTTTCCAGGACACCGTGCTTTTAGAAACGGCTTTTACGCACACTTCTTATGCGAATGAGCACCGCCTCTTAAACATTTCACATAATGAACGTTTGGAATTTTTAGGAGACGCTGTTCTACAATTATTGATTTCAGAGTACCTCTATGCTCGTTTTCCGGGAAAACCTGAAGGAGAATTGTCAAAACTACGTTCGATGATGGTTCGAGAAGAGAGTTTGGCTGGTTTTTCGAAGGATTGTCAGTTTGACCAATACATTCGTTTGGGTAAAGGTGAAGAAAAAAATGGGGGACGTTCCCGCGATACTATTTTGGGGGATTTATTCGAAGCCTTTTTAGGGGCTCTCTTACTTGATCAAGGGGTGGATGCCGTTCGATCCTTTATGACAGTTCAGATTATTCCCAAAATTGAAAAGGGGCAGTTTGAACGGGTGATAGATTACAAGACCCAGTTACAGGAATTGTTGCAGGTCGGAGGTGATGTCCAGATTCGCTACCAAGTCCTACAAGAATCAGGTCCAGCCCATGCCAAGGAGTTCTTGGTAGGTGTCTTTTTGAATGAGCAAAAATTAGCCCAGGGTGTGGGGCGGTCTAAGAAATTAGCCGAGCAAGAAGCTGCTAAGAGGGCCATTGCGGAGAGGGAAGCACATGTACTTAAAGGAAATTGAAATCCAAGGTTTTAAATCCTTTGCGGACAAGACAAAAGTAACCTTTGACGATGGTGTTACTGCCATTGTCGGTCCAAATGGATCGGGTAAAAGTAACATTACAGAGAGTCTCCGCTGGGCTCTAGGAGAATCCAGTGTAAAGAGCCTGCGTGGTGGTAAGATGCCAGATGTTATTTTTGCAGGAACGGAAGCTCGCTCACCGCTCAATTATGCTCGGGTATTGGTAACCTTGGATAATCAAGATCAATACCTGCTGGGGCAAGGAGAACAGGTTCAGATTGAGCGGCAGATTTTTCGTAATGGAGACAGTGAGTACCGTATTGATGGTCGTAAAGTACGTCTGAAAGATGTCCATGAACTGTTTATGGATACTGGTTTGGGCCGGGATTCCTTTTCGATTATTTCTCAAGGTCGGGTTGAGGAAATCTTTACCAGTAAACCGGAAGAACGCAGAACTATTTTTGAAGAAGCTGCCGGGGTTCTGAAGTATAAGACCAGGCGAAAAGAGACAGAGGGAAAACTCAAGCAAACGCAGGAAAATTTAGAGCGTTTGGAGGATATTTTGTATGAGCTTGAGCTGCAATTACCTCCCTTGAAAGAGCAGGCGGAGGTGGCTCGGCGTTTTCAAAATCTAGATAATAAGCGATATCAAGCTACTTTAGATTTTATCGTAGCACAATTGGATCAAGGAAAAAGCGAATTAGATGAGGTTGTCACAGCCTTAACCGATGTTGAGGTCCAGCTATCCTCTTTCAAAGAGCAACGACTGAGCTTGGAGGAAGAGCTGCAGGCTTGTCGGACGAAGGCACAAACTGTGGAAGCTGAGATGACAAAGAAGCAGGAAGACTTATTGGCCTTGACTTCTTTAGTGGCAGATTATCAGACGCAACAAGCTCTTTTGAAGCAGGAAAGTCAACAATCAGGTCAGGCTGAGGCTGAAGGGCGTAAGCGTTTATCCGAACTGGCTCAAGAAGAGGTTATTCTGAAGCAGTCTATTGAGGAGTTAGAGGAAGGAGTAGCTTCGGAGCGACAAGCTTTGTTGCTTTTAAGGGAAGAAGAGAGCGAGCTTCGGAATCAGCTCAGTCAAGCAGAAGACCCAGAAAGTCATCTGGAGAAACTGCGGGATCGATATTTGAAGCTTTTACGCAAAGAAGCGGACTTGAGCAACCAGTTAACGAGTGTAGAAACGCAATTAGAAGCGAAAGAAGCCCAAGATTCTCAACGAAATCAGGAGCGACAAGAGTTACGGCAGCAGCGACAGGAGACCGAGAGTCAAACCAAGCAGTTACAGACAGAGCTTAAGACGGTTGAAGCTGAGTTAGAGACTGCTCTTAAAGACTATCAAGGTCAAGAAAAAAGCCTTTTTCAGACTCGTCAATCTTATCAACAGCAACAAGAAACCTATTTTAGTCAGTTAGAAACTGTTCGTAAATTGGATGCAAGACGGGAAAGTTTGGAAAATATTCTTGCCAATCATTCCAATCTGTACGCAGGTGTTCGGAGTGTCCTTAATGCCCAAGATAGACTAGTTGGAATACGTGGGGTGGTTAGTGAACATTTGACCTTTGACCTACGTTTCCAGCAGGCCTTGGATGTTGCCTTGGGAGCTAGTAGTCAGCATTTGATTGTAGATGATGAAGAGGCAGCGACGCAAGGGATTCGTTATCTCCAAGAGCAGCGAGCAGGTCGTGCGACCTTCCTACCTTTGACTCGAATTCAATCTCGGACGATTTCGGATCAACAAGCGGCGATCCTGGCCCAATCACCTGGTTTTTTGGGGATGGCGGTCGATGTGATTCAGTTTGATGCGGAATTAGCGGGGATTTATGGGAACCTTTTGGGAACCATTGCTATTTTTGAAGAAATTGATCAAGCTCGAAAAGCAGCTCGCCATCTGAATTACCGTCTGCGTTTGATTACCCTAGATGGTTCGGAAATCCGGGCTGGCGGGGCTTATGCTGGGGGAAGTCAGCGCAACAACCAAAGTCTGTTGCTAAAGCCAGAATTGAAGCAGGTGCAGATTCAATTAGAAGCAGCACAAAATGATTTACGGCAGTTGGAGCAATCTTTAGCGCAAACTAAAAAGGAAATTGATAGTGGTCAAGCGAGTCTTGATCAGCTTAAAACGACTGGAGAAGCTCTCCGACTTCGGGAACAGGCTCTCCGTCTTAATTGGGAACAAGCTCAGAGTGATTACCAACGCCTAACAGACCTTTTGAAGAGTCAGCAAGAAAGGCTTGGGGAAACTGCAATGGATCACTTGCAAGTACAGCTTGAATCTCTAAAAGAAACTCTCCAGAATATTGAACAAGACAAGGTCAAACTAGAAACAGACTTAGAGATCCTCCGTGAAAATAAGGATGCTCACCGTGATCAGGTGAAAGTACTAGAAGAGAAGCTCCAAGAGGTGCTTGTAGAGCAAACGGGTAAAAAAGGCCAGCTTAATCTCCTCCAAAGTCAGAAGGAAGCGAAACAAGTCCAGCTCGTCAATCTTGAACAAGAGCAGTCTAAGCTAGAACAAGGCTTGCAACAATTGGCTTCCCTTGAAGACTTGCAAGGACAGGCTAGTGACCTTGAAACTCGCTTGGAGCAAGCTCAGGCTGAAAAAGATGCTAGCCAGCAGGCGCTGATTAGGCTTCGATTTGAAAAAGAGGATTTAGAAGCTCAAGTCGAAGATTTGAACAGTCGACTCGATCAGGCTCGTCGGGAAAATGAAGGTCTTATTCGCCAGGAAGCTCAACTAGATTCGCAACGTTCGAGTTTAGAGAGAGCCTTGCGTCAGGATTTGCAACGTCTGACGGATGATTACCAAATGACAATTGAAGCTGCGCGTGATCAAGTTCAACCCGTTGAAGATTTGGAGCAGGCACGGGACGAGCTGAAGCAGTTGGAACGATCGATTAAAGCACTGGGACCTGTCAATTTGGCGTCTTTGGAACAATATGAGGAAGTTAAAGAACGCCATGACTTCTTGACCAACCAACGCCAGGATATTCTGGATGCTAAGAATTTATTGTTGGATACGATGGATGAAATGAACCAAGAAGTTCGGGAACGATTCCAGACGACTTTTGAAGCCATTCGTCAGAGTTTCAAAGAAACATTCCGACAAATGTTTGGTGGTGGTCAGGCAGATCTTTTATTAACAGATGCTGATCTATTGGTAGCTGGGGTGGAAATTTCGGTTCAACCCCCGGGTAAAAAGATTCAATCGCTAAATTTGATGAGTGGTGGGGAAAAGGCCCTATCAGCTCTAGCTTTGCTGTTTGCGATTATTCGTGTTAAGACGATTCCTTTTGTTATTTTAGACGAGGTTGAAGCGGCTTTAGATGAAGCCAATGTGAAACGCTTTGGAGATTATCTCAAACGCTTTGATCAACGCTCACAATTTATTGTGGTGACCCATCGTAAAGGAACCATGGCAGCAGCCGACAGTATCTATGGTGTGACCATGCAGGAATCCGGTGTATCGAGCTTGGTTTCTGTTCGTTTAAAAGACATCGACTAACAAAAAAATTCGACCCCATGCCATGGGTCGAATTTTTTTGTGATTATTCACCTTGGTAGGCTTCTAACTTCCAATCGATGGTATCGCCATCTTTGAGTTCAACATCTTGAGCTCCTTTGTCACTCATTTTGCCATTGACATCAAAGAGCCAATATTTTTGCTCGTCTGGTTTTTGTTCAATACCATTGATAGAAGTGACTAGTCCGTTTTCTTCTTTGATGTCCATTTGTTTTTTCATAACATCTAAAAGCTTATCTCCCTCTTTGAAGGAAAGTTCAAAGGGACTGTTTTCAATAGCTTTGCCATCTTGGGTTACAGAAACTGTAACTTTAGACTCCATAACTTGGCTGCTAGACGCAGACGATGAAGAGGCTTCTGTGGCAGACTGGTTGTTGGTGGCACAGCCTGTAAGGGCTAGGGCAGTAAGGGCGAGCAGGGCAAATTTTTTCATAAAAAACTCCTTAAAAATTGTATTGCTTGCGTAAAACCTGAATCAGGGGACTGATGATTGGTTCCAAGATTAGGTAGAAAAGGGCATTGCCGAAGGCGTGCAGCAGGTCAAAGGGCAGTCCTTGAAGGTAGTAGGCCCAAAAATTACTGACGCTGTAGGTCTGGGCGGAGAAAAAGGAAATGACAAAGCCGTAGAGGAAGCCGAACAGAAAGGCAACCAAGCTAAAAAGGATTAGCCTGATTTTGGGCTTGGAAGCGAGGCTCCGATAGAGTGGACGTAGGCCATAGAGACCAGCCATGAGTATGCTATAGGTCAGGATTTGATAGATGGTCCAGGGTCCCATTCCCAAGAAAATATTGGATATGAGAATAGTGAGAGCGGCCACGATAATCCCATCAGCTAAGGTCAATTGCAGAGTCAACATCATTAAGATAGCGGTAACGGGCTGGATGTTGGGCAGAGCAGCTGTTACTTGACGGCCAACAAAACAAAAAGCTGCCATGACGGCCAAAAAGGCTAGACGGCGACTAGACCAAACTCGTTTATCCATGGGGATACCTCTTTTTTCCGATTTCAACTTCATTTTAACATAGGCTTTTGTTTCCTGTCTATCAAAATCCCTTTACAGTTGCTCTTTTTGTGTCTATAATAGAAAGCGATTTCACAACCAAAGGAGAGAGGAAGATGAGTGATAAAATGAGGGAATTGGTTTTGAAAAGTGCCAAGCAAGTCAGTGATCAGGAGCTAGTGCTCTATTTGGCTAAGGAGACGGATTTGGATTTGGCTTTGCTCTTTGAAATGCTCACGATTCGGAATTCTAGAGGAGCTGGTGTTGCGGTTGCAGGGCTGGAGTGGGAGAAAGAAGGAGAATCTTTTTCTATTAAAGCTAGTTTGGAAGTGGATGCTCGTGCACCTTATCGGGTTCAATTAGGGGAGTCCGAGGTAGAGAGTTTTTTGGATTGGAAGTTGCTGGAGCAAGTCTATGCTTCTACTGCTAAATTAGGATTAGAAGTTTGTGAGGGAGGAAAGAGTGCCCGGTTTGCTTTTTGGTCTCCGTCTGCCCAGTTAGTTGAGCTTATTTTGTATGATAAGGAGAATGCCGATGTGGAGCGAGCTCAGATTCCGATGCTGCAAGGGGAACAGGGAGTTTGGACGTTAGAGGTGGATGCTGAAGAAGAGCTAGGCCTTGCGGATATTCGAGGATATTTTTATCACTACCAAATTCATCGTGGGAACCAGCTTGTGCGTGTTCTAGACCCCTATACTCCATCTTTGGCAGCTTGGTCTAGTGAACAACGACATAGAGGTTTGGCTTATCAAGTCGCTAAGGGGGCGATCCTTGATCCTAGATTAACGGGTCGTAGGAATCTGGACTATGCACAAATTCCCGGCTATCAAAAACGAGAAGATGCTATTATTTACGAGGTTCATGTGCGTGATTTTACGTCTGATCCAGAGACTCAGGGGGAACTAGAGGCTCCCTTTGGAACTTTTAAAGCGATGGAGGAGAGACTGGATTATATTCAGTCTTTAGGAGTGACCCATGTTCAACTCTTACCGATTCTTAGTTATTACTTGGCAGATGAATTTCAAGCCCGTCAAGGTTTGTGGGACTATGCTTCTGGAGGAACGAATTATAACTGGGGCTATGATCCACAACATTATTTCGCATTGACAGGGATGTATTCTGCCAATGCAGCGGATCCAGCTTTGCGAATTCAGGAATTTAAGGATATAGTAGCAGCCATCCATGCTCGGGGAATGGGAGTCATTCTGGATGTTGTTTACAATCATACAGCCCAGCTTGGGATTTTTGAAGAATTGCAACCTCATTATTATCATTTCATGGATGAGGATGGTCAGGTTAGAACCAGTTTTGGGGGTGGTCGATTAGCCTCAACCCATGCCATGACTCGTCGTTTAATGATTGAATCCATTGCTTATTTATTGGATGTTTACAAGGTAGATGGTTTCCGTTTTGATATGATGGGCGATCATGATGCAGAAGCTTTAGATCAAATCTCTAGAATTGCCCAAGCTATCAATCCACAGGCTTTGATTTTGGGGGAAGGCTGGCGCACCTATGTTGGAGATGAAGGTGATTATAGACCCGCTGCTGATCAAGACTGGATGTTGGAAACGGATAAGGTTGCGGTCTTTTCAGATCATTTCCGTAATAGTCTCAAGTCTGGTTACCCGACTGAAGGAGAGCCGGCCTTTCTAACTGGCGGACCAACGAATATTGACGAGCTATTCTACTCTCTCAAAGCTCAACCTTCGAACTTTGAAGCAGATCAACCGGGAGATGTGGTTCAATACATTGAAGCTCACGACAATCTACCCTTGTTTGATATTATTGCCCAATCGATTCATAAAGATCCAGCAATTCCTGAGAATCTGGTGGAGATTCATCGTCGGATTCGTTTGGGGCAATTACTGCTACTCACCTCTCAAGGAACTGTCTTTTTACATGCAGGACAGGAGTATGGTCGAACCAAGCAATTCCTTCATCCTGACTTTGAAAAACCGGTCGCTCAGACTCTGCAACCCCATAAATCTTACTTACTTGAAGATGTAGAAGGGAATCCGTTCCAATTTCCTTATTTTATCCACGATTCCTATGATGCTTCTGACGCAGTCAATCGCTTTGATTGGGCCAAGGTTCGCCAACAGGAGCGCTATCCTTATGCTGTGCAGACTCTTGAATATACTCGTGGTTTAATAGCTTTGCGAAAAGCAGAGGGAGTCTTTCGTCTGGCAGATCGTCTGGAAGTGGATGAAAAGGTACAGTTGCTCACTCAAGGGGCAGGGGAAGACCTTTTCCTAGCTTATCAACTTCGTTCTAGTGCTGAGGAAACTTTGGTCGTCATTGTGAATGCAGAGGAGTATTCTCGTAAATTCAGTCTTCCACAATTAACAGAGGCAAAATCGGTACAAGTTCTAGTGGATGGTGAACAGGTGAATGTAGATGGAATTCCCCTAGATAGACAGGCAGGTTTGAGCATTCAGGGATCTGATTTGTTTCTGGAAGGTTTGACGGGAGTGGTTCTGAAAATCCGTCTCTAATATGGTATAATTTTTCCAATTAGAAAAAGGAAAGAGATAACTATGGCAGAGAAAACCATTGTATTTAAAGTTGGGACATCTTCCTTGACTCAGGAAAATGGCAATCTGGATCGGATTAAGATTGCTCGAATTACCAATCAATTAGCCCAGTTGCATCAGCAAGGACATCATATTGTTTTGGTAACATCGGGTTCTATTGCGGCGGGCTTCCGGCGCTTAGGCTTTGATAAACGACCGACAAAGATTGCAGAAAAACAGGCTTCTGCTGCTGTAGGGCAAGGCCTCTTGATTGAAGAGTATACCCAGAATTTGATGAAGGATGGGATTGTCACTGCACAGATTCTCTTGACCCAGGATGATTTTGCGGATGCGAGACGTTATCAGAATGCTTCCCAAGCTTTGCAGGTCTTACTGAAACAGCGGGCGATTCCGATTATTAATGAAAATGATACTATTGCCATAGAGGAGATTAAGGTTGGGGACAATGATACCCTATCTGCTCAGGTGGCTTCTTTGCTAAAGGCAGATCTCCTAGTTCTGCTGACAGATGTGGATGGATTGTATACTGCTAATCCCAACCAGGATCCCAATGCTAAACACTTGCCAGTGATTGAGTCCATTGATGAGGAGCTCTTTACAATGGCTGCTGGGGCTGGCTCTTCTAATGCTACAGGTGGAATGACCACCAAGCTACAGGCGGCTCAAATTGCAACCAAGTCTGGTGTTCCAGTCTTTATCTGTTCCTCTAAAGAAGATACAGCTCTTTTGGAGGCTGTGACACAAGAGAATCGCGGGACCTACTTCTTAGAAAATAGTCATGCCATGAATCAACGGAAACAGTGGATGGCCTTCTATGCTCGGGTTGATGCTCTAGTTGAGGTTGACCCAGGAGCAGTTGAAGCGCTCTTACATAGAGGACGGAGTTTACTGGCGGCTGGAGTCGTGCAGGTGGAAGGTGACTTTGAGGTTGGACAAGTGGTCGAAGTTTATAGTCACGAATCGCATCAGTTAATCGGTAAGGGGCGCGTGCGTCTATCGTCAGCGGATTTGGAGCAGGCTTTGCAAGAAGGTAAGGCTGAGGGACTTTTGATTCATCGTAATGATTGGGTAACCTTATAGGAGGACGTATGAAAACAACACAAGAATTATTGGATTCATTATTGGAGCATAAGAGTTCGATCAATTTGGCTAGTAGTCAGGTGAAAAATCAGGCTCTTGCGGCTATGGCAGACCAACTGGTAGCTCAAGCCGATGCGATTCTGGCAGGAAATGCTGTGGATATGGAAGCGGCTCAGGGAAAAATTAGTCCCGTTATGCAGGATCGACTGTTATTGACTAAGGAACGGATTGAGGCAATGGCGGCAGGAATCCGGGTTTTGATTGATTTAGAGGATCCTGTTGGTCTGGTCTTGGAAGAGCATGTTCGCCAAGATGGTTTACACATTCAAAAACGCTCAATTCCTTTTGGCTTGGTGGGAATGATTTATGAGAGTCGGCCGAATGTTACTTCAGATGCGGCAGCCTTAGCGATTAAAAGTGGAAATGCTGTGATATTGCGAGGTGGAAAAGAGGCCTTCCATTCAGCTCAAGCGATTGTAACTGCCTTGAAAGCTGGTCTAGAAGAGGTCGGAGTTCATCCTGGAGTTATTGAACTGGTTCAAGATACGAGTCGTGCCTCAGCTCAGGAAATGATGACGGCTAAGGGCAAAATTGACCTCTTAGTTCCGCGTGGTGGAGCTGGTCTGATTCAAGCAGTTGTCGAACAGGCAACTGTTCCAGTGATTGAAACTGGTACGGGTATTTGCCATGTTTATATTGATCAGGATGCAGACTTAGATAAAGCGGTCTCCATCGCTGTTAATGCGAAAACCAGCCGTCCGTCCGTTTGTAACGCTGCTGAAGTTCTAGTTGTCCATAAAGATGTGGCTTCTGAGTTTTTACCAGCTTTTGAGGCGGCCTTGGATGCTCAGGTAGAATTACGGGCAGACCAAGAAGCGCAGGCTTTCTTGAAGCAGGCGACCCAGGCAGGAGCGCAAGACTTTGATACCGAATTTTTGGATTACATTATGGCTGTGAAGGTGGTCGACGATGCGCAGGCGGCGATTGCTCATATCAATGAGCATTCAACGGGACATTCTGAAGCGATTGTGACTGAAAATCCAGAAACAGCGGATCTCTTCACCTTGATGGTGGATGCAGCGGCTGTTTATGTCAATGCCTCCACCCGCTTCACGGACGGAGGCGAATTTGGTTTGGGCTGTGAGCTCGGCATTTCAACTCAAAAAATGCATGCGCGTGGTCCGATGGGGCTTCGAGAAATGACAACCTACAAGTATGTTATCAGCGGTCAAGGTCACATTCGTTAGGAGATTGTTATGAAAATCGGATTTATTGGAATCGGGAATATGGGAGGAGCCTTGGCCAAGGCAGTAGCCCAGGTCCCTACGACTGAGCTACTCCTTAGTAACCACAATCCAGCTAAGGCCCAAGTTTTAGCTCAGGAGTTGGGAGCCAGTCTAGCTAGCAATGAGGACATTGCTATTCAAGCAGATGTTATTTTCCTTGGAGTTAAACCTTATTTGATGGCAGACTTGATTTCCCAACTTGCTACCTTGGCTAAGCCAGAAACTATCTGGATTTCCATGGCTGCCGGTATAACTTTAACATCACTCTCCCAGTATTTGCCTGCCGAGTATCTTGTTCGTATTATGCCCAATACACCAGTAGGCATTGGGCAGGGTATGACAACTTATAGCGTGGTTAATTCGGACTTGGCTCTTGTAGTGGAAACCTTATTAGCCCCCAGTGGTCAACTCATGCAAGTACCGGAAAATTTGATGGACGCTGCCACAGCCTTAGCAGGCTGTGGCCCGGCCTTTGTCTATCAAATGATTGAAGCTCTCACAGATGCGGGTATAGAGCAGGGAATTCAGGCTTCGGATGCTAAACGCCTCATTGCCCAAACCCTCTTGGGGGCAGCCCAAATGGTTCTTGGTTCAGAGAAGCATCCAGCCCAACTCCGTCAAGAGGTTACCTCTCCAGGAGGTTCGACCATTGCTGGGGTCGTGAGTCTGGAAAAATCTGGCTTCCGTTCTGCATTGATGCAAGCTGTCAGCGCAGCTGTTCAACGAACCCAAGAGCTTGGAAAATAGGCAAATGGGAATGAATAAATTTGCACCAACTGGACAAGATGTTGAGGAAATTTTTGAAAATATCCCATCGGTCAAAAAACAAACCGATGCTTATTCACTTGTGGATGTCTATGCTACTATTAGTGGAGAAATCCCTGTGGTATGGCATCCAGGAATTATTGGTTTTGGAGAGACTAAGTATCGACTGGACTCTGCTCGCACAGGCCTCACACCACGCTTGGCCTTTGCCCCTAGACAGACAAAGTTTTGCCTTTACTTTGATCCAAGTTTTCTTGAGGAACAAGCTTCCCTGCTTCAGTCCTTAGGAAAATACAAGACTGGCAAGGGCTGTGTTTATATCAATAAATTGGCCGATATTGACCTTGATGTATTGAAAGAGTTGTTGAAGCAGTCGCTGTAGAAACCTTTTGCTGAAACAGGTTTTTGTTTGACTTGTTGTACACATTTGATATCATTTAAGTAGAAATAAACGAGTTTGTATAGGATACTTGTTGTTTTTCATGGAGATTCCGTTCCATCCTGGAAGTTTTAAAATGGGTTGTCGACAGACAACCTTATTGTGTCTTTAAGGGATTTGTCTATGAAATAAGGTTGATGTTAGTATGAATTCTCGAACACTGTTTGGAAAAAGTATTTCAACATTAGAATCTATCTAATAAGAACTCAATATCTGAGTAAGTCTTGGAAAATGAAGATATGAGTAAATCAATTTTTAGAAAATTGTATACTAGTACAGTGGTTTGGTATCATGGAACTACGTCTATTCAAGTTACTTCTTTAAAGAATGGGATAAATGTCTATCATAGTAAGCGTAACTGTGATTTTGGTATAGGTTTGTATCTGACATCTAAGTACAACCAGGCTGTTAAATAGGCTCGATGGAAAACAAAAGATGAGTTACCATTTAATTCAAATGTGAAACCGGTTGTTCTAAGTTATCAATTTCAAACATCTGCTGATATGGAAACAAAGATTTTTGAAATTGATAAAGAGTATTTTCAGTTTGTTTACCAAAATAGATTAGAATTAAATGCTAAGGCAGGCGTGAATAATCATAAATTTTCATCAGTATTTGGACCAGTTCTTGATGGTCAGGTTACGCGCTTGAAAGTGATTTTAAATGATTACTTCAAGGGAATAAATTCTTTAGAAAAAACAGCTAGTATACTTTTGGGAAAATATCAAGATGATACACAACTTTGTATATGTGATCAAAAAATTGCAGACAGACTCATACTAGTTAAGGAGGAAATAATATGATGTTAGAGAATGAAAAACAAGCTCTTAAAACAGAAGTAGAACAGTTCTTATGGAAGAACTATCATATTATTCCTGAATCTGTCTCGTCTGTAACCGATGTTGTATTGCACAATTGGTTTGAAGAGTTGGAACATGAGGGGTCTCATTTAACAGCAGATCTTATTGCAGATAATATAGCAGATATTGCAAAGCGTTATTCTGTTTATTGATGAGGGCACCTCTAAAAAATTATAATTATTGTAGTATATATCTTAAATAGGTAAGGTCGTCCTATTTGCGCAAACAAGTCAAGTTTGAATGGATGAAAATAGTTTAAAATTGCTTTTGTTTTATTTTTGGAAATAAGAAACAGACTAAAAAGGTAGGAATCCACTTAAGTGAACTGGATTCCTACCTTTTTATACATAGAAGAATGATGAGGTTAGAAGTTTGTAGGAGGGGCAGATATAAGCGAATCCAACGGGTGAAATTTTGCTATAATTGAACAGCCCTCTTGGGATAGAAAGGGGGTGAAATGCAATGCTATTCTATTTCATCAGTTTATTTCTTGCACCGTTGCTGGTATCTATCCTATCAGTATTGTTTGAGTATTGGCTCAACTCACGCAAGAAATAACAAGTGGGCTTATTTTTGAGCCAAAAAAACCCTCAGCGCGGTCACGCTGGGGGTTTTTGCAATGCTAACTATTTCATCGTTTGTTAACACCTAAATTATACCCCAAGCGTTGGATCATTGTCAAATTTTAGGGATTTACGTATTTGTAACAAATCGTATATATTGAAATCAGAAGCGGTCTAACACCCATGAAGCAGAATTTCTGTGGAGGCGGTGGGTCGCTTCTGTGTTTTAGAATACCATTGGAAGCACGAGACCCCCCTACCAACTCAAGAAGTAGATTTGATTGTGCTATACTTGATTTGGGCAATAAAAAAGCGTAGCTGTTTGCTAAATGTCATTAAGTTAAGGATTTCGAAAGCTCGATTTATGAGCTTTCGAAATCCTTTTTTTGCTATACTTAGGCTAAAGGAGGTGGATAGAATGCCAAATCAAGTAAAGAAGCAACTACGAAAAA